>CALBFE010000067.1 GCA_937888825.1 uncultured Actinomycetes bacterium
CAATGGATACCACTTTAGAAGTTGTAGAAGGTATGCAGTTTGATCGCGGCTATCTGTCTCCCTATTTTGTAACCAATGCAGAAAAAATGAATGTATCTTTTGAAAGCCCGTTTGTTTTAATTTGCGAAAAAAAGATCTCTTCCATGAAAGATCTTCTTCCGATTCTTGAAGCGACTGCAAAATCAGGCAAGCCCCTTGTTATCGTTGCTGAAGATGTTGATGGAGAGGCCCTTGCGACTCTGGTTGTCAATAAACTTCGCGGCACCTTGAATGTAGCTGCTGTCAAAGCCCCTGGCTTTGGTGACAGAAGAAAAGCCATGCTGGAAGATATTGCCATTTTAACCGGTGGACAGGTTGTTTCAGAAGATATCGGAATCAAACTTGAAAACGTAACACTTCAGGATCTGGGTCAGGCAAAATCTATTACCATTGATAAAGACAACACCACTATCGTTGATGGCGCAGGTTCCAGAGAAGCACTTGAAGGCCGTGTAAAAATGCTCCGTGCACAGGTTGAAGAAACGACTTCAGACTATGATAAAGAAAAACTTCAGGAAAGACTTGCCAAACTTGTTGGCGGTGTTGCAGTTATTAATGTTGGTGCAGCCACTGAAACTGAGATGAAAGAAAAGAAAGCCCGCGTAGAAGATGCCCTTAACGCAACCCGCGCAGCGGTTGAGGAAGGTATCGTTCCTGGCGGTGGTGTTGCCCTTGTCAGATGCATTGAAGCCCTTAAAGAACTCAAGCTTGAAGGCGAGGAAAAACTGGGCGTTGCTGTTATTGCAAGAGCCATTGAAGAGCCCCTTCGCAAAATTGCTGACAATGCCGGTGTTGAAGGTTCAGTTGTCATCAATAAAGTCAAAGAGGGTAAAGGCGCGTTTGGTTACAATGCCTTGACAAATGTTTATGAAGATCTTATTGAAGCCGGTGTTATGGATCCTAAGAAAGTGGTTCGTTTCGCACTTCAGAATGCAGCCAGTGTTGCATCTATTATGCTGACCACAGAAGCCATGA
>CALBFE010000068.1 GCA_937888825.1 uncultured Actinomycetes bacterium
AAGAAGAGTCGCCCTATAAGCCGGATCCTGTCCTCTTGCGAGGGATCACCATCCATCTAGATCTGTAATTACTTACAGATTCAAGCAACCTACCCGTTGACTCGAGCGAGCAGCTCTCAAGCGCCAACTGCATGGTCTTGCTCCAAGTGGGGTTTACATAGCTAACTGCATTGCTGCAATTACTGGTGGTCTCTTACACCGCCGTTTCACCCTTACCAACTTTCGTTGGCGGTTTGCTTTCTGTTGCACTAATCCCGCGGATTGCTCCGGGTGGGCGTTACCCACCACTTTGCTCTTTGGAGTCCGGACTTTCCTCGGTCCAACCAGAAATTAATCTGGTCGCAACGCGGTGATCCGGGCGACTCTTCAGCCGTAAGGATACTTGCAATATTGGTGTTCTTGTAATCCCTTTAAAAATAGGCCACAGTTCACGGATGCAAACGGGCCGAAGCGTTGTTTATGCCAAAAATGGCGGTGCTGCTGCAAGCCAGCCATTGGCCGTGAGCGCTGCGATTTCAATACTAAAACAAGGTGGAAGCTTTATTGATGCTGCCATTGCATTGAGTGCAGTGATCTGTGTTGTGGAGCCAGGTGCTTCACATTTAGGTGGAGATGCTTTTTTAGTTACTCACCATGCAAGCACAAAAACCAACCTTGCATTTAACGGCAGTGGTGAAGCACCACACGCTGCTACTCCTGCCGCTTATGGCACAGAGATTCCTTTGCATGGATATAAATCAGCAACTGTTCCAGGTCTAGTTTCAACCTGGTTTCAAGCCCATGAGCGCTATGGCACCTTGCCTATGGCCATATTGCTAGAACAGGCCATTGATTATGCAGACAATGGTTTTCCAGCAAATACCAGCTTTGTTCGCAGAATTGCTAACCACTTAGCTACAACTCCTAATACTTCCCTCTTTAAAGATATGGGCATTAACGTGAACGTCCAGGTGGGCGACTTAGTTATTCAAAAAGATTTAGCGCAATCACTGCGCGAGATTGCATCTGGTGGCCGCAGCGCATTTTATGAGGGGCGAATTGCTCAGCAACTCGTCAGTGGCTCTGATGGTTGGTTTAATGCCGAGGATTTGAAAGCACACACCACCAGAGTTCTAGATCCTCTATCGATTAAGTATCGTGATCTGACAATTTATGGTCAGCCACCTCCCACTCAAGGAATGATCTTGATGGAGGAGCTGCTTATTAATGAGCGCTTTGATGTGGCATCTATGAGTGAAGCAGATCGTATTCATATTGGAGTGGAATCTAAAAAGGCTGGTTTTGCTGATCGCAACGCAATTCTGGGTGATCCTGAATT
>CALBFE010000069.1 GCA_937888825.1 uncultured Actinomycetes bacterium
ATGCCAGAATCACTAGCGCTATTTTTGCTGGTGAAAAAGGTGCACCGCGTGATGCTGTTGTTTTAAATGCAGCTGCTGCAATCGCTGCCTATGAGGGTGAATTGGAATTAAGCCTTCACGATCGAATCCAAAAGGGTGTTGAAAGAGCGGCAAGTGCTATTGATAGCGGTGCTGCAACAACCCTTCTTACACAGTGGGCAGCCCTTAGCCAGAAACTAGCCGCTTCTTAACCTTTTTAAACTGCGGCAAAGTAGTTATTCCAAAACCGCCAAGGCGTTCAATAATTCCATGCAATACATCTACCGTTGCTCGAGCATCATCGAGTGCTCGGTGAGTTGGAGAAGTAGTTGCTCCAAAAAACTCTGCCAAGGTTGCTAACTTGCAGTTGATGACATCATCTCTTGTCAACACATATCTAGCTAATCGGGCGGTGTCTGCAACATGATGGTTGGGCCATGGGTAATCCAAATGTGCTGCAGCAGCTTTTAGGAACCCCACATCAAAAGGTGCGTTATGTGCAACTAAAACATTTTCATTTTCTGGTCCCAGGAATTCTATGAAGGATGGGAAGACTTGGCCGATTGTGGGTGCATTAGCCAGCATCTGATCTGTAATACCTGTGAGCTGAGTAATAAAAGGTGATATTTCAACTCCAGGATTAACGAAAGTTTCAAATACCCCAATTACTTCACCGCCTCTAACTTTTACTGCGCCAATCTCTGTTATCCCAGCTCCCATAGATGGGGCGGCACCTGAGGTTTCTAAATCAACAACCACAAAAGTGGTTTGGGACAGATGCATAGTGGAGATAGTAAGTGATTGGACCGTCATTGACAGCGCGCGTATTGTGTTGACCATGGCAGTTGAAACAGCACCCCCAGGTTGGATGCAAGATTGGTCAGCGCAGGGCACGGGCAAGAACGCACGCGTTGGCGTCTTACTTGTCCATGGATTTACTGGAGCCCCAGCATCAATGCGTCCATGGGGCGAATTCCTGCACTCCAAGGGTTACACCGTTCGAGT
>CALBFE010000070.1 GCA_937888825.1 uncultured Actinomycetes bacterium
CTTGGCATACAACAAAGCCTGCGTTTTACGCAGCTTTTTATGCCGGATACGAGGCCACTGGTGGTTCTACTCGATAACATCGAATAAGAACAAGAAGCCAAAGGCCTCGAATCCACAAGGATTCGGGCCTTTTTTATTTCCCCAACAAAAAAACCACAGCAAGACCTAACAGGAAGAAGAGGTGAGAACTATGAGCGTTCTCTTCAGTGAACTACTAGTACCAGGCTGGGCAGATGAAAAGATTGGTTTAGATGCAGTAACGGGCACCTATTCCGATGGTTCATCATTTAATTTGCCATGCCATACAGCAGATCCAGAACTCTTCTTCTCTGAAGCAGATCTTGCTATCGCAGAAGCTAAGTCCCTCTGCGGTGGGTGTCCTGTGCGCGCACAATGTCTTGAAGGTGCGTTATCTAGAGCCGAACCTGCAGGTGTTTGGGGCGGAGAACTCTTTGAGGATGGGCAAGTGATTGTAAAGAAGCGCAAAGCGGGTCGACCGTCATTGCGTGAAGTTGCTGCACGTGAGGAAGAAGCTGCTTAACTTGCGAACAGATTCAAATTTGTTAGTGATGGCCACAACGCAAAGAGAATTGAGATCGGCAGGATAAGGAAGACAACTGGAATCATCATGGAGATTTCAGCCTTTCCTGCCGCACTCAAAACTCGATTTCTCTGATTGCCTCTGGCCTCAACAGCATGACGTGAAAGAACCTCAATAAGTGGAGCTCCGCGCAAGGTTGCAGTAATTACGGCATCAACAAAGCGTCGAATCATTACAGACTTCACTCTGCGTCCCATTGAATCAAGTGCCACATGAAGTGGCTGGCCTGCACGAATTTCATCAATTACAACTGCAAATTCTCGAGATAACTCTCCTTGCGCTGAATCAGCAATTCGTAGCATCGCCTGCATGGGAGTTTCACCGGCTGCTATTGCAAGTGTCATCATTTCGATAATTGCAGGAAATTCTGCCTCGATTGCCACGCGGTGTCTCTTTATCTGTGAAGTTAGCTCACGATCAATGATTACTAGGATGATTAGCGCAGTGATTACAGAAAAGATGAAAGTAAATACAAGAGATTTGCCAGCCATCAGAAGTAGGGCCATAACTAGTACGGCTCCTGAGCAGCAGTATCCAAATTGGCGAATACGAAAGTTCTGATAGTCCCGCTCGCTTGGCTTACCCAGTTCTTCTAATCGAGCATGAATATCGGTTCGGTCCCTACTGCTAACTACTGCTTTACGGCCCCTTGATTCCAATTCAGTAAGTGGATCAATATCGTTAAAAGCAATTAGTAGACCACCAGGAATAGCAAAGAGCATGGACACAAGAATTACTTGAATCATCATCGCATTACACTTTTTTGTCTCATGTGTTTTGCACTTGATTGTTGCGTAAATACTCTTGGGGTTTGGGGAAGCCGGCCAAGACGGTTCATCCATAGATATGCAACTGCAGTCATAAATAATCCGGCAATTAAAATCATTCCACCTGTTGGTGTAGAAAAAGCGATAGCGGTGCTGGGTTGAGTTGAGAGTAATAACAACAAGATCCATGGAGCAACAGCCGATATATGTGCCGAGTTTTTGATCCATCCATGTTTAACTTCGATCTCACGACGTTGAGCTAAATCTTGACGAAGGAAATCACCCAGAGTTCTAAGGATGGACATGAGTTCACTTCCACCAAGTGCTTTGGAAATAAGTAAGGCTTCAAAGATCTGATCACTGCCATGGTGGTGAAAGAGTGATTTCAATTCTTGTAATGCCAGTTCTAAATCTGCATGACGAAAAAGAGAGTCTCTAAACTCAGCAAATGCTGGGCGCAAAATTTCAGGTCCTCGAGTAGCTAGACCTACTAGGGATTCTGAGAGTGATAAGCCAGATTGAATTCCTGACATTAGGTGGTCAATGACTTCTGGCCAGGCAGCAATGAGATGCGATTCGCTGTGAGCGCTTCTATTTTTAAGTGCAATAAACACTGCTCCCGCAACTAGAGCGCCAAAAGCAATTGCAATCGTGAATGAAGAAGTAGCGAGAAGAACTAGCCCAGTAGTAGCACTTGCTGAAGCAAATACACGGATGCTGTTTTTCATGGTCTAAACCAAGTTGTCAAGGGAAGACCGATTGCTGCGAATTTTTCTGGATGAGGCAAACTACCAATGCCTCTCTCGTAGTCCGTCCCATTCCACTGCCACAAAGTTTCTATCTCTGCTCGATCATTTTCATAGCGGCCGGTAAGAGAAGCAAGTTCCTTAACTCTTCTTACTCCTTGACTATCTAGCGACACATGAACAATCAAATCAATTGCAGATGCAACAGTGGGGGCTATGAACTTATGTGAAATGTTTTCACCGGCTAACAGGGGAAGTGTTTGAAGCTTGATGACAGCATCCCGGGGGGAATTTGCATGCAAGGTACCCATTCCAGGAAGACCTGAATTCAGAGCAATGAGTAGATCCAAAGCTTCTGCTTCACGGACTTCGCCAACGATGATTCGTGATGGCCTCATGCGTAGAGATTCCTTAATCAAGCGGCGAAGTGGAATTTCACCTTCTCCTTGCAGGTTTGCACTTCGTGTTTGCATTTGCACGACATCAGGCAAATGTGGTGAAAGTTCAAAAACTTCTTCGATTGTTACTAACCGTTCACTGCGTGGAATAGCACCAGCTAAAGCATTAAGTAATGTGGTTTTGCCAGCTTGTGTGCCGCCACTAACAAGAATGTTTAGTCCAGCACGTACTGAATTAATCAGCGTTGTTCCAATTAAAGGACTCATTACCCCCAGACTTATAAGATCTTCAACACTCATATTTCTCATCAGGTGCTTGCGAATATTTACCGCCCAATGTTGTGCAGTAATTTCTGGGATTGCGACGTGCAAACGACTGCCATCTGGCAATCGGGCATCAACAAATGGGTGCGAGAGATCAAGACGACGGCCGCCCCACATCAATGCTCGCTCCACGATGTTTCGCACTTCATCGGCAGTTAGCAGCAAGTTTGTGAGTTCGCTTTTACCAGCGCGCGCAATGAAAATACGCTCTGGAGAATTGATCCACACTTCTTCAATTGTTGGATCGCTCATATAGGGAGCAATTGCTCCAAAAGTAATATTTAGGTCTAGGTCCATGCGTGGGAATGTATGAGGGCTAGTGACATTCTTAATGAGGTGTTGATTAGTGGGTGGATAAGCTCATAGCGTCTAGACGGTTGAGAATGGTGAGAGCTTTTTCTCCCGGAGTGAATTCAACCGTTGAACAAGAAACCTGCAAGGTGTTTTCCACAGTCAAATTAGGCGATAGCAAAAGTCTGCTAAGGAGTGACTCCACATTACTTCTCCTAGCGCGCACCAAGATTATGCATTCATTAACACCCACTCTGGCAACACAGTCCTGCTTTCGAGTGAGATCTTTTAGGGCTTCCGAAAAATACAAGATATCTGCTGCGCCTATTTTTGTCTCTGTAGTTTCACCCTTGAAATTCGATCGATTGAAGATTATTCGTATCAAGGAAAACATTTCACCCGTTCGATCGCTCAGGGCAATCTCTTGTTTAAGTTGTTGGTAGAAGTACGTGGGAGCTGCAAGATGCGTTTGAGAATCATGTATCCCATCGTGTGAGAAAAGAGTGTTTTCGTGGCCACGATAAGTTAATCTCTCTTCCATGAAACAAGATTCTGCCAAAGCCGCTAAGGCCCGCGCACTAGTGGCAGCCCTATTGATTTTCGAATCAGTTGTGATTGCATCACTAGGTGTATGGCTCATTATTTTGACCGTAACTGCCGATAGCGTAGAAATCCGCCCACTCCTAGGAGAACTGATTTTTATTGCTCTTGGATCTGGTGGGTTATTTGCGGCAGCAGCCGGATATCGCAAGGGAAAGTACTTTGGTCGCGCACCAGCTTTACTAGCAAATTTGATTGCAATTGGTGTTTCTAAATATCAATTCGCCGCTGGCCTCTACATAGTCGCAATTCCGCTCTTTATTCTGGCCGCTGTAACGGTGGTTTCTGTCTTACGGGCTATTCCCGATAGACTCCCGACTTCTTAAGGACACTCACCTAAGGCGGGAGGGCATATGAGCGAGAACGATAAAGTCGCGATGCTCGGCCTGACTTATGATGATGTTCTTCTTTTGCCAGATGCATCAGAAGTTGTGCCATCTGAGGTCGATACATCCACGCGCTTAACGCGAAATATTACGATTGCTGTCCCATTGGTTTCTTCAGCAATGGACACCGTTACTGAGTCTGCTATGGCAATTGCAATGGCAAAGGCTGGTGGAATTGGAATCATCCACCGTAACCTGCCGATTGAAGAACAAGTGACGCATGTGAAGTTGGTTAAAAACGTTGGCCTTGCAGGTGCTGCAGTTGGTGTTGGTGACGATGGTTTTGCTCGCGCTAAGGCACTAATTGAAGCTGGTGTTGATGTTGTAGTTGTTGATACTGCACACGGTCACCACCGTGCGGTATTAGATGCGATTTCACGTATTAAGAAGTTTTCTCCAACAACTGAAATTATTGGCGGCAATGTTGCAACTCGCGCAGGTGCACAAGCCCTCATTAATGCAGGTGCTGATGCAGTAAAGGTCGGAGTTGGTCCTGGCTCAATTTGTACTACTCGAGTAGTTGCAGGTGTGGGAGTTCCGCAAATTACAGCAATTATGGAAGCGTCAAAAGCGTGCAATAAGGCTGGCATTCCATTAATCGCCGATGGCGGACTTCAATATTCAGGTGACATCGTTAAGGCGTTAGTTGCTGGCGCAAATGCAGTAATGCTGGGATCTTTGCTTGCTGGATGCGAAGAAGCACCAGGTGAGTTAGTAGAAATTAATGGCATTAAATACAAGACATATCGCGGCATGGGATCTTTAGGTGCGATGCAATCACGCGGTGAAAAGAAGTCATATTCTAAAGATCGCTATATGCAGGATGATGTTCTATCTGAAGACAAGCTTGTTCCAGAAGGAATTGAGGGCAAAGTTGTTTTCCGCGGGACAGTTGCTGAAGTAGTTCACCAACTCGTTGGGGGGCTTCGCTCAGGAATGGGATACGCAGGAGCTCCAGATATTGAAACTCTGCGTCGCGATGGACACCTGATTCAAATTACTGCTGCTGGTCTGCAGGAAAGTCATCCGCACGATGTTGCACATATTGCTGATGCGCCTAATTATCAAGGAAAGGGCCGCTCATGAAAGAGATTGAATTAGCACCAGGAAAGCGTGCGCGAAGTGCGTATTCATTTGATGACATAGCTATCGTGCCAAGTCGTCGCACACGCGATCCTGAAAATGTTTCAACTAACTGGCAAATTGATGCATATAAGTTTGATTTACCAATGATGGCAGCACCAATGGACTCAGTGGTTTCTCCAGAGACTGCAATTGAAATTGGTCGCCTTGGTGGACTCGGTGTTCTCAATCTTGAAGGTCTATGGACTCGCTATGAAGATCCGCGTATTCCTCTAGGTGAAATCGCTTCAATGCCAGATAAGAATGCAACTAAGCGCATGCAAGAGATTTACAACGAGCCAATCAAGCCAGCTTTAATCAAGGCTCGCATCGCACAAATACGAGATGCAGGTGTGACCGTTGCTGCATCACTTTCACCTGCTCGTACAGCTGAACTTCACAAAGCTGTAATCGATGCTGGTGTAGATATTTTCGTTATTCGCGGAACAACTGTCAGTGCTGAGCATGTGGCCCCAGAAGATGAAGCGCTCAATCTTAAGAAGTTCATTTATGAATTAGATGTGCCTGTAATTGTTGGTGGAGTTGCAACTGCTACTGCTGCGCTGCACTTAATGCGTGCTGGTGCCGCAGGCGTCCTTGTTGGTTTTGGCGGCGGGGCTGCACATACAACACGTAAGGTTTTAGGTATTGAGGTACCAATGGCATCAGCTGTAGCTGAAGTTGCATCTGCACGCCGTGAATATCTTGATGAATCTGGTGGACGCTACGTTCATGTGATTGCAGACGGAGCAGTTGGCCGCAGCGGTGATATTGCTAAGGCAATTGCATGCGGGGCAGATGCGGTCATGATGGGTTCTCCGCTTGCTAAAGCCACAGAAGCCCCAGGACTTGGTTGGCACTGGGGATCAGAGGCACATCACCAAGTTTTGCCACGTGGAGAGCGCGTCAACGTTGGAACTGTTGGAACGTTAGAAGAGATTTTGCTTGGACCATCACACACATCTGATGGGTCGATGAATTTGTTTGGTGCTCTTCGCCGTGCAATGGCTACATGCGGTTATTCAGATGTGAAGGAGTTCCAGCGCGTAGAGGTACTTATTCACCGTGCCTAATGATCGTGGCGTACTTGTAGTCGATTTCGGGGCGCAGTATGCCCAATTGATTGCACGTCGCGTTCGTGAAGCCCATGTTTATAGCGAAATCGTTCCTTCAACAATTACGGCAGCACAAGTGCGTGAGAAGAATCCATCAGCAATTATTTTATCTGGCGGTCCTTCAAGTGTGTATGCTAAAAATGCACCGCAATTTGATGCGTCAATTCTTAACTTAGGAATTCCAGTTTTTGGAATCTGTTATGGATTTCAAGTAATGGCTGCAGCCCTTGGCGGGGTTGTTAGTCAGACTGGGAAATCAGAGTTCGGTCGCACGGACGTTAGCGCGCAAACTGCATCAAAGATTTTTAATGGTCTTCCAGCCCAGCAAAAAGTATGGATGTCACACGGGGATGCAGTAACTACTGCCCCTGATGGATTTAGCATCTGTGCCGTTACTGCTGACACACCAATCGCAGCTTTTGAAGATGCATCAGGTCAAATGGCTGGAGTTCAATTTCATCCAGAGGTTTTGCATAGCGAGCATGGCCAAGCAATACTTCGTAATTGGTTAATCAACACCGCAAAGTGCGATGCAACATGGACAACTGGAAACATTGCACAGACTGAAGTAGCCAAAGCCAAGCAAGTTATTGGCGACAAAAGAGTCATTTGTGGATTATCTGGCGGAGTTGATTCTGCGGTTGCAGCAGCCATTATTCAGAAAGCAGTCGGTAAGCAGCTAACGTGTGTGTTTGTCGATCATGGGTTATTGCGCAAAGGTGAGGCTGAACAAGTAGAGCGAGATTTTGTCGCTTCAACCGGGGTTCATTTAGTAGTTGTTGATGCGAAGAAACAGTTTTTGGATGCCCTTAAAGGCATCACTGATCCAGAAGAGAAGCGAAAGATTATTGGACGTGAGTTCATTCGATCATTTGAAGCAGCAGCTCGCGATATCGCTGCAGGCGGAGATGTTGAATTCTTAGTGCAGGGCACGTTGTATCCAGATGTAGTTGAGTCAGGCGGAGGCAGCGGAACTGCCAATATTAAATCTCACCACAATGTTGGCGGATTGCCAGATGATTTGAAATTTACTTTAGTTGAACCGCTTAGAACTTTGTTCAAAGATGAAGTTCGACAGGTGGGACTCGAGTTAGGTCTGCCTGAAGAAATTGTTTGGCGCCAACCATTCCCAGGACCAGGTCTTGGAATTCGCATTGTCGGTGAAGTAACACAAGATCGCCTTGATTTATTGCGCGAAGCCGATGCAATTGCCCGCTTTGAGTTAAAGGCCGCTGGTCTTGATCGTGATATTTGGCAGTGCCCAGTTGTGCTTTTAGCCGATGTGCGAAGTGTTGGAGTACAAGGAGATGGTCGCACATACGGTCATCCAATTGTCTTGCGCCCAGTTTCTAGCGAAGATGCGATGACCGCCGATTGGTCTCGGGTACCATATGAAGTTCTTGAGAAGATTTCGACTCGCATAACTAACGAAGTGCGTGAAGTTAATAGAGTCGTGTTAGATGTGACAAGTAAACCGCCAGGAACGATTGAATGGGAATAAGCGTGAAGAAGTTATCTTTAGTCTTAGCAGTTGTGTTAGTTTCAGTGTTCTCAGTTGCACCGATCCAGGCAGCGGAGAAGCCAACAAAAGTTGCTGGGTGCAAGACCCCAACAGCTAAGGCACACGCTCCGGCAACCGTTAAAGAACCTATGGCAGTTGCAAAGTCGCTTCCTAAGGTAATGACTATTAACACCAACTGCGGAGCAATAGTTATCTCACTGCTCACAACTAAAGCGCCTTTAACAATTACAAAGTTGTCTGCACTCGCAAAGGCTAAATATTTCGATTTATCCTTTTGCCACAGACTCACAACGGATGGTTTATTTGTATTGCAGTGCGGAGATCCAACAGCTTCAGGTTCTGGAAACCCAACAGGGTGGAAAGGATTTAAAGATGAAAATCTTCCAGCCAACAAAGCAAACAACTATCCAATAGGCACAGTTGCCATGGCCAACTCTGGCCCAGGCACAAATGGTTCACAATTTTTCATTATTTATGCAGACACAACTCTTGGCCCAAATTACACAATCTGGGGCAAGGTAACTAAGGGCTTGAATCTAGTTAAGAAGATTGGCGCAGTCGGTGCTTACAAACTTAACGCGGCGGATAATCAGCCTTATTACGCCACTGATGGCTTTCCAATTCAAACTATTGAGATTAGAAAAGTTATCGTTAAATAATTAATTTGTATTAACTATTTTAAAGGCTTCAGCGATACGACCTTCAGGCAACCCGCCAATTCCAGCGTTTCGCTGGCCCCATTCACGGACCATGTTTTCAAGTTCTTTGTTATGGCCAGTTTGTGATGCGTGCGCATGCAATGCCTTTATCTTTAAATCAAAAGTATCAGTGATGTCCACAAAGTGATCAGGGGTTGAAAATGCACTTACCCACACTTCTTTTACTCGCCATGGCTGTAAACCTTCTTGATCAAGTAAATCTGTAAATGCAAAAGGATTTCGTGCATCTGGATATACAGCTTGAATTGCTGCTTCACCTGCAGCTAAATGATCTGGGTGACTAGCACCAATGCGATCCCAGTTTCTTTCAGGACTTTGACACACCATGCGATCTGGTTGTGATTTGCGAATTTGTCGAACTAAATCTTTTCGAAGACCAATAGTTGCTTCAAGGTGCCCATCGACGTAATTAAGAAAAGTAATATCGGTAACACCGATTGCTGCACCAGCTGCGCGTTGTTCACGTTGGCGAATTGCAGGCATCTCTTCTTTTGTGAAACCAGATTCTTCGCCGCCTTGATCACCGTTAGTGCAAAAGACATAGGCAACTTCAATGCCCTTCTTCACCCACTGGGCAATGGTTCCTGATGCTCCAAAATCTGAATCATCGGGGTGGGCACTAACGACCAAGACGCGCTTGATCTCACTATCGTCGATGGGTTCCATGTCGCTTAGCCTAATAGACTCACCACCATGACGAGCACTGATCCGCTGCTAGCTGGGCTCAACCCGCAGCAAGCAGAAGCAGTTACTCATGCAGGTGGTCCATTACTTGTTGTGGCCGGTGCTGGTTCAGGTAAAACCCGTGTTTTAACGCGTCGAATTGCATATTTAATGTCACGGAGAAATGTTGCTCCGTACCAGATTCTTGCTATCACTTTTACAAATAAGGCTGCTGGAGAAATGAAGGAGCGCGTAGCTGATTTAGTGGGACCAATCGCTAAGTCAATGTGGGTTTCTACATTTCACTCAGCATGCGTTCGCATCTTGCGACAAGAGGCCATGCGCCTTGGCTATAGCAACTCCTTTTCAATTTATGACTCAGCAGATTCGCTTCGCCTCGTCACCATTGTCGCTAAAGAGCTCAACTTAGATGCCAAGCGTTATCCAGCCCGTCAGTTCCAAGCAATGATTTCAAATGCTAAAAATGAACTCCTAGGGCCACAAGACTATATAAGTGCAGCCAGCAACCAATTTGAACAAGTAGTGGCTGATGTGTATACGGTCTATCAACAACGATTACAGCGTGCAAACGCAATGGATTTTGATGATTTGATCTTGAAAACCGTTGAAGTACTACAGCGATATCCAGAAGCCAAAGCCCGTTTTAGATCACGCTTTCGCCATGTATTAGTAGATGAGTATCAGGACACAAACCATGCCCAATACATGTTGGTTAAAGAGTTAGTTGGCACAGAGGCCGAAGGTATTCCTCTAGCTGAGCTATGTGTGGTGGGAGATGCTGACCAAAGCATTTATGGTTTCCGTGGTGCAACAATTCGCAATATTTTGCAGTTTGAACTCGATTACCCAAATGCCACCACAGTATTGCTTGAGCAAAACTATCGTTCCACTCAAAATATTCTAAATGCTGCTAACGCAGTTATCACCCGCAATGAAAGTCGTAAAGAAAAGAACTTGTGGTCCGATGCTGGATCGGGTGCACCACTTATTGGTTATGTAGCTGAGAGTGAACACGATGAAGCCAGTTTTATTGCTGATGAAATTCGCCAACTACAAAAGGAATCAAAATCTCAACCTGGAGACACTGCAATCTTTTATCGAACAAATGCCCAGTCCCGTGTTTTTGAAGAAGTATTTATGCGAAATGCACTGCCTTATAAGGTCGTAGGGGGCTTGCGCTTCTATGAGCGCCGGGAAGTCAAAGACTTGCTTGCCTATTTGCGGGTATTGGCCAACCTAGAAGATGAGATATCTCTGCGACGAATTATCAATGTTCCAAAGCGCGGCATTGGCGATACATCTTTAGATTATGTTGACGCATTTGCTAGCCAGAATTCGATTTCCTTTTGGCAAGGATTACTTCGCTGTGCAGAAGCTCCTGGCTTACCTTCACGCGCAGCACAAGCCATTAATGAGTTCACTTCGATGATCAGCGCTTTAAATGTCTTAGTTGAAGCAAAAACCAGACCATCAGTCATTGTTGAAGCAGCACTTGAGCAATCTGGTTTATTAAAAGAGTTAGCCGATAGCACTGATCCTCAAGATGAAGTGCGGGTTGAGAACTTAAAGGAATTAGTTGCAGTGTCAATGGAGTATGAAGAGCGACCAATTGAAGAATTAGGCGAAGATGAAGAAATTTCTTTAGCGGGCTTTTTAGAAAAGGTTTCTTTAGTCGCTGATGCAGATGAGATTCCAGAAGGTGAAGATCATGGTGGTGTTGTAACAATGATGACATTGCATACTGCTAAAGGTCTTGAGTTCCCAACTGTTTTCTTAACTGGAATGGAAGATGGAATTTTTCCTCATTCACGAACTCTTGGTGAAAAAGATGAAATTGAAGAAGAGCGTCGACTTGCCTATGTTGGTTTAACTCGTGCACGACAACGTTTATATATTTCGCGAGCTGAATATCGCTCAACTTGGGGTGCACCAAATTACAATCCACCATCACGCTTTCTTGATGAGATTCCAGAAGATGTAATTGAGTGGCGCAATCAAGGCGGTGCATCTTTAACACCATCATTGGTTCGCAAATCTCGCGTTGCAACTCCACCGCCACCACGAGCAACGGGCAAGAAGATTTCAGTGATGGAACTCAGCATTGGTGATCGTGTGTCACATGACACATTTGGCTTGGGCTCTGTAGTTGCAGTTGCTGGCGAGGCAGAAAAGGCTGAAGCCACAATCAACTTCGGTCAGTACGGAGAGAAGCGATTACTGCTGCGCTATGCACCCGTTGAGAAGCTCTAGGATTAGGGCCTAATTAGAATGTGGAGCACCAGTGGATCTCTTTGAATATCAAGCTCGCGATCTCTTTGAAAAACATGGCGTACCTGTCTTGGCAGCTGCAATTGCAACTACTCCCGATGAAGCACAGGTTGTAGCAACAAAGATTGGTGGAAAAGTAGTTGTTAAGGCCCAAGTAAAAGTTGGAGGTCGAGGAAAAGCAGGTGGCGTAAAGCTTGCAGAAAATCCAGCAGATGCTCGTGAAAAAGCTGGCGCGATTCTTGGAATGGATATCAAAGGTCACGTTGTTCGAACAGTAATGATTGCTGCAGCTGCCCCAATTGAATCTGAATACTACTTAGCAATTTTGCTAGATCGCTCTAACCGCACATTTCTTGTTATGGCTTCAGTATCTGGCGGCATGGATATCGAAGAAGTTGCTCACACCGCGCCTGAAAAGCTGGCAAAGATTCCAGTATCTGCTGTTGATGGAATTAGCGCAGCTAAGGCTAAAGAGATAATTAGCGCAGCTAATTTTCCAGCAGATGTTGCTGATCAAGTTGCCAATGTTCTTGTGAAATTGTGGGAAGTATTCCAATCTGAAGATGCAACTTTGGTTGAAGTTAACCCACTTGTTAAGACAAAAGATGGCAAGGTTATTGCACTCGATGGCAAAGTAACTCTTGATGACAATGCAGATTTTCGCCAACCAGATCATGGGGCACTCATTGATCAAGCTGCTGAGAATCCACTTGAAGCTGCAGCTAAAGAAAAGGGTCTTAACTACGTAAAGCTTGAAGGCGAAGTTGGAATAATTGGAAATGGTGCTGGACTTGTTATGAGCACACTTGATGTTGTTGCTTATGCTGGCGAAAAGCATGGAGGAGTACGCCCTGCAAACTTCTTAGATATTGGTGGTGGTGCTTCAGCTCAAGTGATGGCTGATGGGCTTTCAATCATTTTGGGCGATAAAGATGTGAAAAGTGTTTTTGTTAACGTATTTGGTGGAATCACTGCATGTGATGCCGTAGCCACAGGAATTGTTCAAGCCCTTGAATTACTTGGCTCAAAGGCCACCAAGCCAATCGTTGTTCGCCTTGATGGCAATAACGTGTTGGAAGGTCGAGCAATTTTGAATAAAGCAGCACACCCATTGGTGCAGCAGCTAGACACCATGGATGGCGCAGCTGATCGTGCTGCAGAATTGGCGGCTAAGTAAATGTCTATCTTCTTAAATGAGAACACCAAGGTAATCGTTCAAGGTATGACTGGTTCTGAAGGA
The DNA here is from genome assembly GCA_937888825.1 of uncultured Actinomycetes bacterium. Lineage (GTDB taxonomy): Bacteria > Actinomycetota > Actinomycetes > Nanopelagicales > Nanopelagicaceae > Planktophila. Next base: position 12,784 of record CALBFE010000070.1, read on the forward strand.
ACCAAGCACACCCGCCGCATGTTGGCCTCTGGCACAAAGATTGTTGGCGGAGTTACTCCTGGTAAAGGTGGACAGGTTGTCGATATAGATGGCCATCAACTTCCAGTCTTTAACACTGTAGCTGAGGCGATGAGTGCAACTGGTGCTAATGCCTCAGTTGTTTTTGTCCCACCTAAGTTTGCAAAAGCTGCAGTTATAGATGCTATTGATGCTGCCATGCCTTTGGTTGTTGTAATTACTGAGGGAATCCCGGTGCATGACTCTGCAAGTTTCTATGCTTATTCACTTACTAAGGGCACAACTCGCATCGTTGGCCCTAACTGTCCAGGTCTTATTAGTCCCGGTAAATCAAATATCGGAATTATTCCTGCAGATATTACAGGCGCAGGTCCAATTGGTTTAGTTTCTAAATCAGGAACTCTTACTTACCAAATGATGTATGAGCTTCGAGATATTGGTTTTAGTACTGCCGTAGGTATTGGTGGAGATCCTGTTATTGGAACAACTCACATTGATTGCCTTCGTGCCTTCCAAGATGATCCTGATACAAAAGCAATCGTCATGATTGGTGAAATTGGTGGCGATGCAGAAGAGCGCGCAGCTGCATTTATCGGCGAGTATGTAACTAAGCCAGTAGTTGGCTATGTCGCAGGCTTCACTGCACCTGAAGGAAAGACAATGGGTCACGCTGGTGCCATTGTCTCTGGTTCTTCAGGAACTGCTCAAGGAAAGAAAGATGCTCTTGAAGCAGCCGGTGTGAAAGTTGGTCAAACTCCAAGTGAAACCGCGCGTTTATTGCGCGCGATCCTAGGCCGCTAAGACCATGTTTGGCCGCGTACTTGGAACCACTACGGCCCAAGTTGCGCGCAGTATTGCCTTTGTTCTATTCCCTATTTCATTTATCGCACTTCTAGCGTGGGCAACTGCCGGAAGTGCAACTGGAAATACAGAAGATCCATTGCGAGCAGCGCTGTGGATCTGGCTGGGTGCACATCAAGTTCCATTTTCATTAGCACTGCCACCAGCAAATATTGCCGGCTATCTTTCCTATTTACCCTTAGGCGCTTTAGTACTGCCGATTTTTGCAATTCGAAGTGGGTTTAACCGAGTTATTGATCGCTTAGACCACAACACTTCTACGTTGCCATTGGCTCGTCTTCTCTTTGCTATTGAGTACAGCATTGCAGCAATGCTACTTTCATATTTTTCATCCACTCAAGCCGTTAAGCCGGTTTGGTATTTAGCACCGGTTTTTGTTTTTCCACTCGTTCTCATCAGTGCAGCAACCGTTGGCCGTCGCCTAGTTTTTGGCCAGGCAGTTTTATACGGGTCTAGAGCTTTAGCACTCTTGCTCGGAGTTTCTTCAATCATTCTTGGAATCTCAATTTTCACTCACCTATCAACAGTTAAAAACCTAACAACTGTTTTGGAGCCAGGAATTTTGGGCGGTCTGCTTCTACTACTACTTAACATTCTTTATTTACCAAATGCGGTAGTGGCAACCCTGGGATATTTCTCTGGCGCAGGTTTTGCAGTTGGCTCTGGCACATTAGTTGCGCCATGGAGATTTGATCTCAACTCGATTCCAGCCTTTCCATTGCTAGGTGCAATGCCATCAGGTAAATCCTTATTTGCACTATTTGGAATTGTTGTGGTTATTTTGACTGGGGCACTTCTTGCAAGTTGGACAATTGATTTGAATATGAAGATCTTGGTTCAAAGTTTGGTTGTTAGCGCAATCATGTGTGCAGTAATTGGGATCGCAGGCAGCGGAGCACTTCTAACGGACGCTATGTCTGCAGTAGGAGTATCGCCATGGAAATTCACACTTTCACTTGCAGCTGAACTGTCCCTGGGTGCATTTTTAGCCCTGTACTTACCTCGCCTTGGAAGGCGCTAATGACCCATCGTGTTGTGTTGCTGGCCTCAGGTTCAGGAACTCTTGCTCAAGCAATAATCGATGCCGAAGAACTTGAAATCGAAATCGTTGCACTCATCAGTGATAATCCAGATGCACAAGCATTAAAGCGCGCGCAAGAGTCCGGTATCCAGACCTTCCTCTTGCCTATGAAGGATTCACGCGATGAGTGGAACGAAGGAATCATTCAAACAGTAGTTTCGCTCTCTGCTGATCTAGTTGTGAGCGCGGGTTTTATGCGCATTCTTCCGCCAGATTTTGTAAACCGCTTTCCAACGATTAATTCTCACCCCGCGCTCTTACCTCAATTTCCTGGTGCGCATGCGGTTCGTGATGCGCTGGCTGCTGGGGTTTCAGTAACCGGCACCACGGTTCATTGGGTTGATGATGGCGTGGACACAGGGCCGATCATTACTCAAATGGAGGTGCCAGTGTTGCCAGGAGATGATGAGGCCACACTTCATGAGAGAATTAAGAAAGTTGAACGCGGTCTCATCGTTGCGACCATCGCCCTGATTCTTCCAACTTTGGAGCGCAATGTCTGATCGCAAATCTATTCGTCGCGCACTGGTAAGTGTCTATGACAAAGATCGCTTGCTTGAAATTGGAAACGCACTGAGGGGTGCTGGCGTCGAAATTCTTTCAACCGGCTCCACAGCAAAGACATTACAAGCCGCTGGAATAGCTGTAACTGAAGTAAGTGCCTATACGGGATTTCCAGAAATCATGGGTGGTCGAGTCAAGACTTTACATCCTCGCGTCCACTCAGGAATCTTGGCCGATCAAAATAACCCAGAGCATTTAGCTGCGATTAAAGATTTAGATATACAACCATTTGATTTAGTAATTATCAATCTCTATCCATTCGCTGCCACTATCGCATCGGGCGCAGACTTTGCTGAATGCATTGAGCAGATAGATATCGGTGGGCCTTCTATGTTGCGTGGAGGAGCGAAAAACCATGGTTCTGTCGCTGTTATTTGTAAGACATCGCAATACGACCAGTTGTTATCTGCAATCAAGGCTGGCGGCTTCACACAATCAGAGCGCAAAGAGTTAGCGCTAGAAGTATTTAGAGCTACTGCTGAATACGATTTAACGATTGCCAATTGGCTGGGGCAAAATGATGAGCTGCCTGAATGGTTTGGGCGGATTTGGCATCGCGAGAATGTTTTGCGTTATGGAGAGAATCCTCATCAAAGCGCAGCAATTTACTCTGGTGGCCCAGTTGGAATCGTGAATGCCGTTCAACTGCATGGAAAAGAGATGTCTTTTAACAACTATACCGATGCCGAATCTGCATGGCGGGCTGTGCTTGATCATCGCGATCCAGCCGTTGCAATCATGAAGCATGCAAATCCATGTGGAATTGCTGTGTGTGCTCTTGGTGTAGCAGTTGCTTACCAGCACGCACATGAGTGCGATCCGGTCTCTGCTTTTGGTGGGGTAGTGGCAGCTAATCGCAAAGTTGATCTTGCAATGGCAACTCCTCTTTCAGAGGTATTCACTGAAGTTTTAATTGCACCTGATTACGATGCCGATGCATTAGAACTATTGATGAAGAAGCCATCGATCAGAATTCTTAAATGTGCAGTTCCTGAAATTGCTCCACTTGAGCTCCGCCCTCTATCAGGCGGAGTTCTTCTTCAAGAGACTGATTTAATTGATGCACCTGGAGATTCACCTAGTAATTGGAAGCAAGTCAGTGGCACCCTAGTTGATGAACAAACTATGAAAGATCTTGAATTCGCATGGCGTAGCGTGAGAAGCGTCAAGAGCAATGCGATTTTGCTAGCAAAGATGACTGCTTCTGTTGGAATTGGAATGGGCCAAGTAAATCGCGTTGATTCTGCCAAGTTAGCTGTTGATCGTGCGGGGGAAAGAGTAAAAGGCTCTGTAGCTGCAAGTGATGCTTTCTTCCCATTTGCTGATGGGCTTGAGATTTTGATCAATGCTGGTGTGGTTGCAATAGTGCAACCAGGCGGAAGCGTTCGTGATGAAGAGGTGATTGCAGCAGCGCAAAAGGCTGGCGTTGCGATGTTCTTCACAGGCATACGTCATTTCTCTCACGCCTAACAGGCTATTAGGATGAGCGCTATGAGTGCACAAATTCTGGACGGAAAAGCATTAGCGTCAAAAATCAAGGGCGAATTAGCTATCCGTGTTGCCGAACTTAAATCACGCGGAATCACTCCAGGTCTTGGAACTGTTCTCGTGGGTGATGATCCAGGATCACATTCATACGTTGGTGGAAAGCACCGTGACTGCCAGGAAATTGGTATCACTTCAATTCGTGTGGACCTTCCAGATAACGCAAGTGAAGCCGATGTTATGGCAGCAATTAAAGATTTAAATTCATCTAAAGAATGCACTGGCTATATCGTGCAACTTCCACTGCCTAAGGGAATCAACACACAGAGAGTTCTAGAAGCAATTGATCCAGCAAAAGATGCTGATGGTTTACATCCCATGAACTTAGGTCGATTAGTTTCAGGCTATGACGCACCACTTCCTTGCACACCACATGGAATTGTTGAGCTGTTAACGCACTATGGAATTAGTACTAAAGGTGCAGAAGTGACTGTCATTGGTCGTGGATTAACTGTTGGTCGCCCACTTGGATTATTGCTTACTCGCAAACAAGAAAATGCAACTGTGACTCTTACACATACCGGAACAAGAGATTTAACAATGCATACCAAAAAGGCCGACATTATTGTGGCTGCTGTGGGACAAGCTCACTTCCTTAAAGCCGAGATGATTAAGCCCGGAGCAGTTGTCATTGATGTTGGTATTTCACGTACTGATACAGGCTTACTTGGCGATGTTGATCCGTCTGTAATGGATGTGGCTTCATGGGTTGCACCAATGCCTGGCGGTGTTGGGCCAATGACTCGAGCGATGTTAGTTAAGAATGTTGTTGATGCATGCGGATAAATGATCGGTTCTTAACACTTGCCAGCAATGTCGTAATCCTGATTGGGATTGCACTGGGCATCTTTGGAGCAGTGCGAGTTGCATCACTATTTATTGCTGTTGGCACGGCAGGGATGGCAATTAAGGCCCGCCATCAACGTAAATTCGACTTTTATTTCCCACTGCTTATAGCGATTGCCCTCTTCGCTCTGGCAATTGCACTTCCTCGCGGGCGGTAGAGTTGGGCGTATTGTCGAATGTTAGGAGTACGCCATGGGCGGAAAAGTCACAGTAGTTGGTGCAGGTTTTTATGGTTCAACAACTGCGCTTCGTTTAGCTGAATACAACATCTTCGACACCGTCGTTTTAACCGACATCCTTGAAGGTAAGCCTGAAGGTCTAGCCCTTGATATGAACCAGTCTCGTTCAATTGAAGGTTTTGAGACAAAAATTATTGGCGCAACAACATCACCTGAAGGTGCCGGCTATGAAGCAACGGCTAACTCAGATGTAGTTGTCATTACTGCAGGACTTCCACGCAAGCCCGGCATGAGCCGTATGGATCTCATCGGCGTTAACGCAGGAATTGTTCGCGGAGTTGCAGAAAATATTGCTAAGCACTCACCTAATGCAGTCATCATCGTTGTTTCAAACCCATTGGATGAAATGACTGCCCTTGCTCAACTTGCAACTAAGTTTCCAAAAAACCGCGTCATGGGTCAGGCGGGAATGCTTGATACTGCTCGCTTTACTAACTTTGTCGCCGAAAAGCTTGGTGTGAAAGTGGGTTCAGTTAAGACACTGACCCTTGGTTCACACGGAGACACCATGGTTCCAGTTCCAAGTCGCTGCACAGTAGATGGCAAGCCGCTCAGTGATTTGCTCTCACAGGTTGAGATCGATGAACTAGTTGATCGCACACGCAATGGTGGCGCTGAAGTTGTAGCTCTCCTTAAGACCGGATCTGCTTACTACGCACCTTCTGCAGCAGCTGCCAGAATGGCAAAAGCTGTCATCGAAGATTCAGGTGCGGTAATGCCAGTATGTGCATGGGTTGATGGTGAATATGGAATATCAGGTGTCTATCTCGGCGTTGAAGCCGAGATCGGTCGCAGTGGAATTAAGAAAGTTGTTGAAAGTAAGTTGACCGGTTCTGAAATTGAAGCCCTTAAGGCGGCAGCTGAAGCGGTTCGTGCAAAGCAAGCAGACGTACAAACACTCTAAGGGAGCGC
>CALBFE010000071.1 GCA_937888825.1 uncultured Actinomycetes bacterium
AACGGACATTTGAAGGTGGGGATGTAAGAACGTTCCACAGTACAAAAGATTCCTGGCTATCGTGCAGAGCAAGTGATGATTCCAAGCGCTCTCGCATAACAGTCTGTGCAATTCGATCAATCTCATCAATTGGCTTGAGCTCGAGAAGTTTCTTAAGGGTCTTGCGAGTTAAGTCTGCTGAAACTGCCGCACCTGCGATTGAGAAGTCATCAAGCTTGTCTTGGTTGAGTCCATTACCTAAATAAGTACAACCCATTGGGCTCAAGGCTGCTTCATCGTCAATGTATGTGTGGCTGAGTTCGAATATCGGAGATCTAAATGTCATAGGAGATTCTTATCAGCGTGGCGAGTATTTGTCGATACAGGGGGTAGAAACAAGCAGTACCCTGCTTACATGACACAGCTTCCTGTTGTCCCACCTAAATTACGTGGCTGGTTTCACCTAGGTGCAACCCCTGCAGTCATTATTGCTTCACTGGTGCTTTTCATTCTTAGTAAGTCATCACTCAAATTTGCTGTTGCTATTTATTCCATTACTGCAATTATGTTGTTTAGTGTCTCGGCTGTTTATCACCGAGTTCCTTGGACACCAGCAAAGAAGAAAATTTGGCGACGCTGGGATCATGCAAATATCAATTTGCTAATTGCCGGCTCCTATACGCCTTTCGCAGTTGCCCTACTTGAAGGTCGAAGCAGAAATATTTTGCTTCTAGTTGTTTGGATCGGAGCGGCAATAGGTGTGGGCTTGCGCGTTTTTTGGCTCAATGCACCGCGCTGGTTATATGTTGCAAATTATTTACTGCTTGGGTGGGTGGCCATTATTTATACGCCGGCGCTCTACCGAGAGGGTGGTTTATGGGTGCTACTTCCAATTCTTATAGGCGGCCTGTTTTACTCCATTGGTGCAATCTTCTACGCCCTCAAGCGTCCAGGGCGGGATGCTAAGTACTTTGGCTTCCATGAGCTCTTCCATATATTCGTGCTGGCAGCCTGGATTTCGCAGTACATAGCGATTTCGGTGGCGATTTACAGTAAGTAAGGCCTTGCTCTAACCTAAGGCTCTCTTATCAACGAGTTGCGAGGTACGACGATGGCTGAGAAAAACTCCTTCCTTAATTGGGTCGGATTTAAGGGCGAAGAAGAACAAGCGCCTTCATCCCTCGAGCGCATTCGCGAACTTGAATCACAGTTAGCTGATCTCAAATCACGCCGCGACATCACGGGATTGAGCAAAGAAGAATTTGAAATTCTTGCCACCGAGACTGCAATGTCGATGATTAAGTCGGCGCAAGCTCGTGAGAGCAAGGCGCAATCTATTGCGACTCGATTGATTGCTGAAACTAATCGCACAACAAAAGAAGAGATTGAAGCAGCTGATGCTAAAGCTCGCACTATTTTAAGTGGCGCTGAATCACGTGGTCGCAAATATATTCAAGCTGCTGAATCTGAAGCATCAGACAAGATTGCTGAAGCCGAAGTTGAAGCCGAATCACTTATTGAAAGCAAGCGCCGCGAAGCATCTGCCCTTGCAACTGCAGCACGCCGTGAGGGTGAGCGCATTGTGAGTGAAGCAACTGGAGAAGTTACTAACTATCGCCAGTGGCTTTCAAGTGTTATTTCTGAAGCAGAGCGCCTATACAAGATTCAAACACAGTCACTTGATGCTGCAGAGTCAGCGATTCACCAATCACGTTCACGTCTTGAGAGCGCATTTACGCGCCTTGCTGATCTACAACGCAGTGTTATTGAAAACCTTAACTCTGATGACACCATCATTAATGCTGGCCCAATTCGCGTTGCCAGTCAGCGCACCAAGCCAGCCTTAGCTGCTCCTAAGAAAGCGGCAAAAAAGCCTGTTAAGAAAATCGCTAAGAAAGTAGCTGCAAAGAAATCTGCGCCGCGTAAGTAATTAGTTATGTCCACTCCCCGCGGTATTCGTTATATCCCTGCCATTGATGGCTTGCGTGCTGTAGCAGTTGTTGCAGTAATGCTCTATCACTTAGGTTTTTCCTGGATACCGGGCGGCTTTCTTGGCGTAGACCTCTTCTTTGTAATCTCTGGCTATGTAATTACGCGCTTGCTTCTAGATTCAATCCAGCGCAGTGGTGGTTTAGATTTACGCGCATTCTATAAGGCGCGAATCCGCAGATTGTTTCCACCTCTTATATTTATGATATTTGTGACAATTATCTATATCAGTATTTGGGCACCAGAAACCATGCGCCGCTTTGTTAGCGATAGTCCATTTGCACTCCTTGGTGGAATGAACTGGTGGTTAGTTTTTAGGCATACTGACTATTTCGACACTATTTCGCGGCCGCCGCTGCTACAGCACACCTGGTCACTAGGAGTTGAAGCTCAGTTCTATTTAATCTGGCCACTCATTCTGCTCCTCGTTCTACGCCAATTTGGTAAAGCCAAAATTCCTGGTGCTGCCTTATTTATTGCAGCGGTCTCAGGTATTGCCTTATTACTAGTCTCTTTTGAGGTTGATGCTGCAAATGCATCACAAGTAAGCCACGTTTACTTCGGCACAGATACCCACAGTATTGGATTGTTTCTAGGCGCTGCACTTGCTGTGAGTTGGGTTCCTCAGAATCTTCAAGAGCAAGTCAATAGACGAGCACAAGATTTTATTGATGGTATTGGTGTCATTGGTTTTGTTGGATTACTTGGAGTCTTTCTCTTGGTTAATGAAAATGATCCCACTCTCTACAAATTAGCTTTCCCACTTGCGGGGCTCTTTGGTTGCGCAATCCTGACTAGCATCGTTCACCCAGCTTCACGATTTGCACCAATACTTAGCAGCAAGGTTGCTGTGTGGATTGGTGAGCGCTCTTACGCAATTTATTTGTGGCACTGGGTTGTATTTCAAGTAACGCGCCCTGCAGTAGATCTTGAGGGATCAACATGGGCCCTGTATGCCTTACGTATTTTGGTTGTGTTTGCTCTGGCTGACATCTCACTGCGTTTAGTCGAGCTACCTGTTCGAAGCGGGCTGGTTGAGTATTGGTTTAAAGGAATGAAATATCGCACTAAGAATGTTCAGCGGCGACAAAAGAGTACGGTTGTAGCTTCAATTCTTCTCTTGATTTTGGGTACTTCATACATCAGCGCTAATGCCATTTCACAAAGTGATAAAGAGATGGCAATTATTAAGCAGCAACTTGAACAACCTATTCAACCAAGTGAACCTACTGCAACCCAGCCAGGCGGTTTATGGGTTACTGGAGATTCTGTAATTTTAGGAATTCACTATGAGTTAGATGCTCGTAGCCATATTGCAATTATTAATGCACGTGTTGGCCGTCAAGCACCTGAACTCATTGAAGTGATGAGAGCTGATAAAGCTAACGCGCCTGATTCAACGGTTATCTTTAATTTGGGAAACAACAACAAGTTAACTTCAGATCAAGTTTTGGCCGTATTTGAAGAGGTTAAAGACCAGCCAAGAATTATCGTTGTTAACACTGCGGTGCCTAGGGGTTGGCGGGATGAAAACAATGCCCTGATTGCGCAATACGCCGCTTTATATGGAGCAACAGTTATTGATTGGGCCACTATCTCAGCTGGTCATCCTGAATACTTTGCGCCCGATGGTGTGCACTTAGTGCCAGCAGGTGTTCGAGCATATGTTGATGCAATCACTGCAACGTTATAGGCAATCTATTTTTGGGAAATAAAAGACCCCCGCTGATAAGCGAGGGTCTTTTACTAATTACTTTTTACTTGAATTCACCTGGAATTCCAAAGACTGTGGCAGGTGCTGTTTGTCCATCTGAGTAAACAGAAGACACACGGAATTGAGTCCATCCAGCATCACCACTCTTTGTTACAGCTTGAGTGAGTTGATCTGCAGGGACAGTTGCGATTGTTGTCCAATCACCAGTTCCATTCGCGCGGATCTCAACGTTATAGCCAGTTAAACCTTCCGTGGCCATAGGTGCTACCCAACGAAGATTTAAGCCATCTGCGCTCTTTAAAGCAACAAACTTTGATGGAGCTTCAATAGTTCCAACTACAGCTGTTGTTTCTTCTGGCGAAGCTGACTCTGATGCTTCAGCAGATTGAGACATTGAAGGTGCAGGAGCTGCGCCATCATCACTTTCTGTACCTGACTGAGACCAAACAATCATTGCTAACAAAACAATTCCTACTACTACAGCAAATACAACACGTCCTGAAGCACCTTGCTTAGGTGCAGCAGCTGGCTTTGAAGGCGCTACTGCTTTAGCTGCTACTGGTGGCGCAGCAACTGGACGAGAAGAAGTCACAGTGACTCTTGGTGCAGCAGCTTTCTTTGCACTCTTCTTTACTGGGCGCTTTGCAACACTCTTCTTCTTGACAACCTTCTTTGCAGCAGCTTTTTTAGCTGGTGCTCTCTTCGCAGTTTTCTTAGCAACGCTCTTTTTTACTGCGCGCTTTGCAGTTACCTTCTTCTTCGCTACAGATTTCTTTGCAGTTGACTTCTTTGCTACAGCTTTTCTAGCAGGTGCCTTTTTAGCAACCTTTTTCTTTGCTGCGCTCTTCTTCTTTACGGCCACGAGTACTCCTTGAATAGTGGTGCGCACGTCCAAAACGCGCGGCTATAGGGCAAGGTTACCCCAGGCTCCTCAGCATTTGTATGACTTGCGGTGCAATTAGGCGCAAAGCTTTTCCGCGATGACTGATGGCATCCTTTTCTTCGGGGCTCATTTGTGCGCTTGAAATACTCATTCCTAGGGGTTGGAAAATAGGGTCATACCCAAAGCCTTCCTGGCCAATTGCTACATGCAAGATGTGGCCGTGGAAAAGACCCTCTTCAACATGGCTGCGACCATCGGGCATTGCCAACGCTGCAACGCAAGTGAAATGTGCGCTGCGTTTATCATCCTCAACATCTTTTAATTCCAGTAGAAGTTTCTCTAGGTTGGCTTGATCATTTCCATGAGTTCCGGCCCACCTAGCTGAATAGATACCTGGATCCCCATTAAGGAAATCAACACATAACCCTGAATCATCTGAAATTGCAGGCAGCCCTGTTGCAATAGCTGTATATCTAGCTTTTAGTAGAGCATTTTCTTCAAAAGTAGATCCGGTCTCTTCAACATCAACTAAATCTGCAAATTCATCAACACCTACCAAATTGATTTCACCTGGTGCTAGGGCATCTAGAATTCTGCGGAACTCGACTAACTTTCCTTTGTTGCGCGTAGCAAGAACTAATTTTTGTGGCACTATTATGAAAGAACTTCTTTTTGTAGTTTGCTCAATGTTGCACAACCTTCAACAGCCAAATCTAGAAGTTGATTCAGTAGTGCACGGTCAAATGGAGCACCTTCTGCAGTTCCTTGCACCTCAATAAATCGTCCATCTCCTGCAACAACAACATTCATATCTGTTCCAGCGCGCACATCTTCTTCATAGCAAAGATCTAGCATTGGAACTCCATCAATAATTCCAACACTTACTGCTGCAACGAAATCACTGAGAGGATTAGCTGCTGCCTTGATATGGCCCTGTGCTTTTGCCCAGGAAATTGCATCTGCAAGTGCAACATAGGCACCTGTTATTGCGGCGGTGCGGGTGCCACCGTCTGCTTGTAATACATCGCAATCGATAACGATTGTGTTTTCACCAAGTTCTTTCATATTCACAATTGCTCGAAGTGAGCGACCTACTAGGCGTGAAATTTCTTGTGTGCGACCACCTAGCTTGCCTTTAACACTCTCACGATCAGAGCGTGTATGAGTAGCGCGCGGCAACATCGCATATTCAGAAGTAACCCATCCATTTCCAGAATCTTTTAACCAACGTGGGACACCTGTAGAAAATGATGCAACACATAAAACACGGGTCTTGCCGAACTCAACTAGAACAGATCCCTCGGCATGGTCAAGCCATCCACGCGTGAACTTAATTTCGCGCAGGTCATTAACTTCTCGTCCGTCATTGCGTGCCATTTGCTGCTCCTATGTTTTTATAGATCTTGGTGTTCGACGCGGGTTACTTCTGGACCTAGAAAACGTCGAGCTAAGCTTTCAAAAGCTTTGGCATCGCCAGTTGCTAAGAATTTGTGTGTAGGGGCACCGCCACGTGCATCGCGAAGTAGGTTGTTCTCAACTAATGTGCGATAGAGATCTTTTGCAGTTTCTTCAGCACTTGAAACAAGCGTCACACCGTCACCCATAACATAAGAAATAACTCCAGTTAATAGCGGATAGTGAGTGCAGCCCAAAACTAAAGTATCAACTTTGGCTTCCATAACAGGAGCTAAGTAATCCCGAGCAATTTTAGTAATTTCAGTACCTGAAGTTTCTCCGCGTTCTACAAACTCAACAAAGAGTGGGCAAGCAATTGATGTAATCTGCAATTGAGGCGCTGCAGCAAAAGCATCTAAGTAAGCTTTGGAATCAACGGTTGCTCGAGTTCCAATAACTCCGATGTGCCCGCTTCTTGATGCAGCAACTGCGCGTCTGACTGCAGGTTGAATAACCTCAATAACTGGCACCTTGTATCGCTCACGAGCATCACGAAGCATTGCAGCACTTGCTGTGTTGCAAGCAATCACTAGCGCTTTAACGCCTTGCTCTACTAAGAAATCTAAAGTCTCTAATGCAAACTCACGAACCTCTGCTAATGGCCGCGGACCATAAGGACCTCGTGCGGTGTCACCGATATAGATTATTGATTCATTAGGAAGTTGATCCAGAATTGCTCTGGCAACGGTCAGCCCACCTACTCCTGAATCGAAGATACCAATGGGTGCATTACTCACAGGCCAAGCCTACCCTGAGCGTGATGTGAAAACTAAATAGCTTCATCCATAAGCGCCACAATTAAGGATTCTTGCAGCCAACCTAACCAACTATAAACAGCGTAGACCCCGCGCATTGGATCATCTGGTGCCAAGAGTTCTAACTCTTCATGGCTAGTTTGTTCAACTTTTAAACGAACGCCAAGTGCCAAACGAATATCATTCATGGCACCTAACCAATCGTTAGCACCATCATGATCAACTTCAATAATTCCATCTATCGCACTCTTTAATGTTATTCGCATGGACATTGAGTGTGCATATTTTTTTGCTCTCAAGGTTGATTCGGTATACCTACGAAACTCTGCAGCATCAACTTGATCTGCATAGGCGTTAGGCAAAAGTCGAAGCAATACTTCATCTTCTGGCGGTGAATCATGAGTAGTGATTCCAACCATTGCAGCTAGTGGGTCATCTACATGGTTATCTGTGCGCTCACCTAATAGCTCAATGATTTGTTCCACTAGATTGATAAGAACTTCACGCTCAGGTTCAGAAAACTCGGCTACAAATGCATTATCTCCATGGCGATGAAATCCATGTTGTTCATTTGAATCCTGATCGCTCATATTGCTTGATCACCTCGTTGCAATGTTGCCCACAGCCCAAACTCATGCAACCGGGCAACATCGTGTTCCATTTCTTCACGACTGCCCGTTGAAACAACTGCTTTACCCTCAGTATGAACTTTCATCATAAGCTCATGAGCTTTTTCGCGAGAATATCCAAAGAGTTCCATTAACACATATGTCACATACGTCATCAGATTAACTGGGTCATCCCAAACAATTGTTATCCAGGGTTTCTCACTACTAAATATCTCTTTAATAGCTTCTTCAATTTTGTCATCAACTTTAACCATGGTTAGCGAACCACCACTGTAAATTCTGGAGTTAAAACCTGTTCATCCTTAGTGGTAATTTGGACTCGCAATTTCGTAACTCCTTTCTTTGCTTCGATGATACTAATTTGAAATTCACCATTAGTTCCAGTAGTTGTGGCTGTACCTATATTTTGCCACTTACCTGAAATATATTTCTGAAGTAGAACTACTTGCCCCGCCAATACTGGCAATAACGTTCCCTTAACAGTTAAATCCTTACCTGACTTTACTGTGGTTGGTCGATCTAGAACTATTCGAGAGAGAAGGACAACTTTTCCTTCATTACTCAATGACTCTGCGCGCTCCCAAGTTCCCTGGGTAGTGAACCTGAAGGATGCACTGGCCCCAATTGTTACAGGAATGCTTACTGTTCCATCCACCGCGCTAGTGAGTTCGGCGATCGGAGTCCATGAATTTTCATTCACTCGTCTAATTTCAAGGCTTACTGGTATTCCCGCAACAGGTGATTTATCTTTAAGAGTAAGTGCTCCGCGCACAGTGAACACTCCCCCATAGAAAGCGCCTTTGCTATTGACTTGTTCAACAGTTAGCGTGCTCAAAACAGTGTCAGGAGCAATCGCTAGCGCAACATTTCGCATTGCAGTTGTTGCTGCCACATCTTCCATTCCAAGGGTCCAAAGTGCTGAGCCACCTAATCGGTATTTAGCGACAAGGTTCATGCGTTCTAGATAACTGCGATCGTTTTGATACCAAACAGTTCGGTTCACTGTGCAGGCAGTTGCTGCACCTTTGGCCGTTAAGCCGTTAAATGTTTGTTGGTATGAATATGTTGCCTCGCTACTTTTCAGGTCAAAAGTTGGAACCGCTTGATCAATCGCTGCTTTTGCAGCTGCATAATTCATCCTAAATGTTGCTGCTTTTGCTCCGGCTTTTAATCCTGGAGGAGCGGTGGCAGGGCATGTTCCAGTAACGTTGGTTATCCAATCGCGACCATAGCCAGGAAGACCGATAAAAACTTTTGATGCCGGCATAATGGAAATCGCATACTGAAGTGTTTTTTCAGTCCAGCTAATTGGGCCAATTGGGCCAGGTTTAGCTACTGAATAGTCATAGGTCATGATTCGTAAACGATCAATACTTGAAGCAATCTCTGCCCATGAATAGACGTAGTAACCCTTTTGTTTTTCGGCTGGGTTAAATGCATATGGGGTGGAAATCGAAAGCAACTTTTGTTGGGCACGCAAAGCAATACTGAGTTCTTTTACAAATAGAACCCAGTTAGGCGCTGTTTTAGGCCATGTCGTATTTCCATCAACAAAAGCGAAACCTTCAAAATCTAGGTCAATTCCATCAAATGAATACTTGTTCACAAGATCTACTATTGTTTTTACGATAGTCGTCCGTACTTCAGGCTTAGCTAAATAGCCAGATAAGACTAATTTATCTGTGCCGTCAGTAATAGTTGGAATTAACTTCAATCCACTTTTGCGCATCAAACAGATTGTGTTGGCGATTGGCCACGATGGATTAGCTATTGAATAGTCATCTCTGATCACAGTAGGGCTTTTTAACGTGTACCAGAAAGGCATTACTTCTTTCATTAAATCTTTATTTGTAAACAAATATGAAGAATTAAGAAGTGCCATGTCTTCAGGTGAATATTCATTTGTTTCACAAGTGACCGGTGAATTGGCAGCTGGTGTTGGAAGTGTTGGTAGTTTTTTTATAAAAGGCATAACAGTTTTTACGGAGTAATACGGAATCCACCCAGAAACTATTTTGCGAGGTTGATTATCGGCTGCGATTGCATGTGGAGCTAATGAACTGATCATTAGTAAGGCGAGAGCTATGTAACAACTACGCCTCATCATCACTTATCTTCTGGTTCGGGCTTTAACCCTGCATAAATCTCTTTGCACGTTGGGCAGATTGGATATTTTTCTGGATCACGAGAGGGAATCCATTTCTTGCCACAAAGTGCTCTGACCGCTTTCCCAGTCACGGCAGATTCTGTAATCTTTTCCTTCTTCACATAGTGCGAAAATCGATCATGGCCACCATCATCTTCTTCAAGGTCAGGTCTAGTTAAGAGATCGGTATCAGAATCCGTCTCAATTCCACGCTTTCCAAAGAGGCCCATAAGGTGGATAAGAATACCTTTGGCGATGGCAAAACTACCTAGTAGAATTCACAAATGAAGGACTTACTGCGCACACAAGATCTCAGCCGCGATGACGTTGAGCTTTTGCTGGAAACCGCTGGGGCATTTGCCGAAGATCCTCTTCGCTCAAAGAGCGCTCTAGCAAATAAGAGTGTTGCTATCTACATGACTAAGCCTTCAACGCGCACGCGACTTTCCTCTGAGACAGCAGTTGCCCATTTAGGTGGTACTCCAATCTTTATTCGTGGTGATGAATTGCAATTGGGTCGTGGCGAAACAATCGCAGACACAGCAAAAATAATTAGTGGCTACTGCAGCGCCCTTATCATTCGCACATTCGCTCAGGCAGATGTTGATGAATTAGGTGCACATGCATCAATTCCTGTCATCAATGCCTTAACTGATGACGATCATCCAACCCAATTACTTGCCGATTGGTTAACAATTCGCGAAAACTTTGGAAAAGATATTGGAGGTCGCAAATTTGTTTATCTTGGTGATGGAAATAACATGTCACATGCGTGGCTGATTATGGGTGCAATTATGGGCGCGCATGTTGTTGCTGCAACACCAACAGGCAAGTGGGCACCGAATCCAAAAGTTGTTGAGATTGCAAAAAGTATTGCAGCAAAAAACGGTGGAAAAGTTGAAGTAAGTCATGATCCAGAAGCTGCATCTAAAGATGCATCGGTTTTGTATACCGATGTGTGGATGTCCATGGGAGATTCAGAGAGTGAGCGCGATGAGAAGGTGCTAGCACTCTCACCCTTTGCTGTAACAGAGAATTTATTTTCGCTGACAAATAAAGATTCAATATTTATGCATTGCTTACCCGCTCACCGAGGTGAAGAGGTTGCCGCATCTGTGATCGATGGTCCACGTTCTGTGATTTGGCGTGAGGCATATCATCGCCGCACAACGATTCAATCGCTGCTTTTCCACCTCACAAAGGGTGACTTGAAAGGCAACTAGCACTAGCATTCTGCCCATGCGTGTAGTCGTCCCGAAAGAAATTAAAGATGGAGAGAAGCGCGTGGCGCTTGTCCCCGACATCATCAATAAACTAACTCGACTTGGTTTTGATGTTGTCATCGAATCCGGAGCCGGAACCCATTCTCAGGCGCTAGATGCTGAATATAAGGCTGCCGGTGCGACGATTTCCGATGGTGAAGTACTGAGCTCTGCAGATGCAGTCCTATCAGTCCAGCCTTTAACACCAGCTCAAATGAGTAAGTTAAAAAAGGGTGCGATTACCATTTCGTTCCTTTCTCCAGTTACTGCAGTTGATTCAATCGATGCTGCAGCATCTGCAGGAGTGACGGCATTTT
This sequence comes from uncultured Actinomycetes bacterium, assembly GCA_937888825.1. Taxonomy (GTDB): domain Bacteria; phylum Actinomycetota; class Actinomycetes; order Nanopelagicales; family Nanopelagicaceae; genus Planktophila. Next base: position 11,130 of record CALBFE010000071.1, read on the forward strand.
CACTTGAACTAGTTCCTCGTATTTCACGTGCACAATCAATGGATGCACTTACTTCTCAAGCCCTATGTGCCGGATACCGCGCAGTTCTTGTCGGCGCAGAACTATCACCAAGATTTTTCCCCATGCTCATGACAGCTGCAGGAACGGTTACACCAGCACAAGTACTAGTACTTGGTGCAGGCGTTGCTGGTTTGCAAGCAATTGCAACTGCCCGCCGACTAGGCGCAGTTGTTTCTGCTTATGATGTTCGCCCAGCATCTGCTGATGAAGTTCGATCAATGGGTGCAACATTTGTTGAGTTAGAACTTGAATCGTTAGAGGGCGCTGGCGGTTATGCGCGCGAGATGACTGAAGATCGTGCAGCTAAGCAACGCGAACTTCTGACTCCTTACATTGCTAAATCACACATTGTTATTACAACTGCTGCAGTTCCTGGTCGCCAAGCACCTCGCTTGATGACGCAAGCAATGGTTGATTCAATGGGACCAGGCACAGTCATTGTTGACTTAGCTGCTGAAACTGGTGGAAACGTTGAAGGATCAAAGCCTGGAGAGATTGTTATTACTCCAGGCGGCGTGAAGATTTGGGGCGGTAAAGACGTCCCTAGCCAGCTCCCATTCCACGCTTCATTCCTGTATTCGCGCAACGTAGTTAATCTCTTAACACTTATGACAACGGCTGCAAAAGAGGGTGAAACAGTTGCATTTAACCTTAATTTTGAAGATGAAATTATTAATGGCTCTGCGCTAACACACGGTGGATCACGAAGAGGAGACAAGTAAATGGAACCGATGGCAATTGTTTCAATCTTTGTACTAGCAGTCTTCGTGGGTTTTGAAGTTGTATCTAAGGTCTCTTCAACTCTTCACACACCACTAATGTCAGGTGCAAACGCAATTCACGGAGTTATCTTGGTGGGCGCGATTATTGTTGCCGACCATAGTTCAACCAACCTTGAACTAGGTCTGTCAGTGGCGGCAATTATTTTGGCAACTATCAATATGGTGGGTGGATTCGTTGTTACCGATCGAATGCTTGAAATGTTCAAAGGAAACAAAAAATGAGTCGCACGCTGTATGACCTCATAGGTTTAGCTGCCGGTGTGGCATTTATCCTGGCTCTTAAAGGTTTATCTCACCCAAAGACTGCACGTCGTGGAAATTTAATTGGTGCTTTTGGCGCCACATTAGCAACGTTAGTTGTCTTCTTCTATGCCAATCCAGGTTCATCTCTTCCACTTAATAATTTAGGTTGGATTCTTGGTGCGATGCTGGTTGGTCTAGCAGTTGGTGTTCCAGCTGCCCGTAAAGTCCAAATGACACAGATGCCACAACTTGTAGCTTTATTTAATGGTGTGGGTGGTGGCGCAGCTGCTTTGGTAGCAATCGTTGAATACCTGCACTTAGGCGCTGGCGCAACTACTGCTGAAGTTGTCTTCACAGTCTTTACCGTGATCGTCGGCTGTGTTTCCTTCAGTGGTTCAATTATTACTTTCTTAAAACTCCAAGAGTTAATGACTACTCGACCAGTAATTTTCCCAGCAGGTCGATTCATCATTGCAGCCACATTAGCTAGCGTTATTGGTGTTGGAGGCTGGGTTGTTACGGCCCTTGGAACCACGCCACTTCTAGTTCTTGCTGCTCTGTCGTTACTCTTCGGAGTTCTCTTCGTTCTCCCAGTGGGTGGCGCAGATGTTCCAATTGTTATCTCGCTATTGAATGCATTCACTGGTTTAACTGTGGCAGCAAGTGGATATGTTCTAGATTCAGTTCTACTCATCATTGCAGGAACTTTGGTTGGAGCATCAGGAACAATCCTGACTCGTTTGATGGCAGAAGCGATGGGACGTTCTTTATTTGGAACTCTCTTCGGTGCATTTACTGCAAAGCCACAAGAAGCAACCGGCTTAGGCGAAGATCGTCCAGTGCGTTCTGGCTCACCTGATGACGTTGCCATCTTGCTTAACTATGCGCGTCGTGTAGTTATCGTTCCAGGATTTGGTTTGGCTGTTGCACAAGCTCAGCACACCGTTCGTGAACTTGCAGACATGATGATTGCTAAGGGAATTGATGTTGCTTATGGAATTCATCCTGTAGCTGGTCGTATGCCTGGTCATATGAATGTTTTGCTTGCAGAAGCAAACGTTCCATACGAGCAACTTGCTGAGATGGATGAAGTGAATCCAACATTTGGTCAGACCGATGTGGCAATTGTTATTGGCGCAAACGATGTTGTTAACCCAGCTGCACAAACTTCACCAGGCTGCCCAATTTACGGAATGCCTATCTTGGAAGTAAATAATGCAGCAAACATCATCTTCTTAAAGCGTTCAATGCGTCCTGGCTTTGCCGGAATTGAAAATGAACTCCTTTATGATCCAAAGACCATGCTCTTATTTGGTGATGCAAAAGCTTCACTGACTAAGGTCGTATCAGCACTTAAGGCTCTATAACTTCAAGTTGCAAGTGGTTGAATGTTCAACTAACCTTGGCTATAACAAAGGAGAGTTGAGATGCCTGCTGTAAGCGTTGCCGATATAACTGTTTTGCCACGCGTAGCCGAAGCAGCCAATGCGCGTGCTCGCACAGTAAAGAGCATCACGACTGCGCCTCAAGGTTTTGAAGGCGAAGGTTTTCCTGTTCGCCGTGCATTTGCTGGAGTTGATCTAGCTGAACTTGATCCATTTATTCACTTAGATCAAATGGGTGAAGTTGAATACGCACCAGGTGAGCCAAAGGGAACTCCTTGGCATCCACACCGTGGTTTTGAAACAGTTACCTACATTATTGATGGAATTTTCGACCACAAAGATAACAACGGTGGCGGTGGAACGATTTCTGATGGTGACACACAATGGATGACAGCCGGTGCTGGAATTCTTCACATCGAAACTCCCCCAGAGAGTTTAGTAATAAGTGGCGGCTTGTTTCATGGTTTCCAACTCTGGGTAAATCTTCCTGCAGCTAAAAAATGGTCACCTCCTGCTTATCAAGATGTGCGAGCAAAAGATGTTGCACTTCTTTCATCTAGCGATGGTGGATCACTGATTCGCGTAATTGCTGGTGAAGTAGATGGCCATGCCGGTCCAGGAACAACTCAAACACCTATTACTTTGATTCACGCAACTATTGCAGCGGGCGCGGAGCTGCGTTTGCCATGGCGACGTGATTACAACGCACTTGTCTACACAATGGCTGGACATGGCTTTGTTGGCGATGAAGAACGCCCAGTTCACACCGGTCAATTAACTGTATTTGGTGATGGCGACACAATTGTTGTTCGTGCGGCTAATAATCAAGACTCACGTTCTCCAGAAATGGAGCTTTTCATTTTGGGTGGTGCTCCAATTAATGAGCCTGTTGCCTGGATGGGCCCATTCGTGATGAATACAAAGCGCGAAGTTCTGCAGGCCTTTGAAGATTTCCAAAAAGGTCTTCTCGGTTCAATTCCAGCTAACTACAAAGAAGATGCTAAGAAACCTTTAAATCGAAGCGGTGCGGGAACAAAGTTAGGTGGGGATTCAAAGCCAGCCGATGTCTTGGATGTGCACGGAGCACCAAGGGATCTACAGCAGGGTTGATAGATAAGCCCCACCTGTCATACTTCACAAATGATTTGGTGGCCCACAGAAGTTCCGACGCTTTCACAGGGTCTCATTACATTGCGAGCACCCCAAGAATCTGACATTCCAGCGTTATTTGAAGGCGCTCAAGATCCCCTTATTCCAATATTTACACGCATTCCCTCTAACTACTCAATGGCCAATGCCGAGTTTTATGTTCGAGAGAGATCTCCTAACGCTTTTGCAAATCAAACAGAGCTGCAGTTAGCACTTGAATATGGCAATGGCGAAGATGCCAAATTTGCTGGCGCCTTTTCTTTTCACAGCATGGACTTGCGCGAGCACGTTGCAGAAATAGGTTATTGGCTTTGCGCACCGATGCGGGGTAAGGGCATTGCGGCAACTGCAATAAAATTATTGACTCACTTTGGCTTTGAGAGCATCGGCTTTGAGCGTATTGAAGCCGTTGTGAATGTTGAAAATGTCCCTTCTCGTATACTCCTGGAGAAATCTGGGTATACCCTAGAAGGCATCATGCGAAAGAAATCTCGCAAGGAAGATGGAACACAGTTAGATATGGCGCTGTATGCAGTGACACGTGAGGATTGGCAAGGAGCATAAATGGAAGGTCTGGCAGTACTAGTCACGATTCTCTTTATTCTTGCAATTATCTCAGGGCCAATAGGAATAGCGCTGGCCAGAATCAAAACCAAAACATTTATTACTTTATTAATTAAGCGAATTTTTCATGGAGTATTTGTCGCTCTGGGAACAATGGTTGGTGCCCAATGGCTGTTTATTCAAGGACTTCCGTTAGCACCACGATTAATTGGTTTAACTTCTCTTTTCACATGTTACATCGCAACTAGAAATGAATACTTCCCTAGCTTTAAAATATTAGAACGTCTAGGAATTAAAACTAGAAATAAGCCGGCACATGGCCCAGTACTAAAATGGCGCATTGGTGGCCGCAGTGATGGAAAAGATGGACATGGCCCAGAGGGCCAGCATTAATAAATAAAAATGGTGGAGGTGCCGGGAATCGAACCCGGGTCCTTCGGTGCAAAAACAGGGCTTCTACGGGCGTAGTGTGATTATCGCTTTCTCAGTCCCGAAGTTTCTCCACACGACTCTTCGACGAACTCAGTTGCAAAAATGTTCTCCCTCGTTGTTTGCAACACCAACGAAGTGAAAAGCCCTCTAGCGACGCTAGACCCCAGGTCGAGAGCGGCACCTGGGCTAACGGCTTCGAAATGCTTATGCAGCGAGTTCGAAAGCTTGCTGATTAGTGTCAGCAGTTATTTTTTGCACGGATTATTGGTTTACGAGATCATTCCGGCTTCCTCGGCCCGCTTCCCCTGCCTCAACATCCAAAGTCGAGACCGTTCACCCCCAAGTTTAAAACTTGAAAGAAAAGAAACGTAATTCTTTCATCACTATGTAATTGTCAAAGTAATTCTTAATTACTTACCGTCGCTAAATCGCACCCAAAATTTGGGCGAACTAGGCGGCGGTGGATTAAGTGTAAGACATAAAACGGGCAAGCCATAATCGATGAAAAAACTAGTCTTCGTAACGCTTAGATGCGCGTCCGCTCTTTCCTGATGAACCTCTAGAAACTACGCGTGCTACTTCACGATCAGCCTCACGAGCTTTAAGGGCTTCGCGCTTATCGTGGGCTTTTTTACCTCGAGCAACCGCTATTTCAATCTTTGCTTTTCCATCTTTGAAATACAGAGAAAGAGGAACCAACGTGGTGCCCGAATCCTTAAGCTTTCCAATCAGCTTATTGAGTTCGTTTTTGTGAACTAGAAGTTTGCGATCGCGACGTGGTGTGTGATTGGTCCATGTGCCCTCGGTGTATTCAGGGATATGAACGCCACTGAGCCAGAGTTCTCCGTCATTAATCATGGCAAAGCCATCTATGAGCGATGCTCGACCGAGTCGTAGTGATTTAACTTCTGTGCCCGTTAAAACCATTCCACATTCAAAAACATCCTCGATTGAATAATCGTGGCGTGCCTTTTTGTTTTGGGCAATGACTTTGCGGCCAATTTCTTTAACCATAACTGCATCACCGCCCTTCCTCATTTGTTTGCGTTAAAGGATTACAGGGGCAATTCTCTCACTAGATGCGAAAGCTTTAGACCTTTAAGTAGCGGCGTAGCGTGATTACTGATGCAACTGTTGAAACAAATAGGCCCGTTGCCAGCAAATACGCTGATGCGACCCACACTTCTCCCCAACCGAAGAAGTTGGTAAAGGACAGAAGTGGGGCGACTTTGGAATCGATAACACTCTTGAGGCCCGCAAGTAATCCAGTTGCAACTGCCCAACCAACGATTGCCGAAATAACTCCTTCAAGAAGAAATGGCAGTTGAATCGACCACGAGGATGCACCGACAAGTTTCATCACGCCAGTTTCACGCCGGCGGTTAAAGGCTGCAATTCGAAGTGTGTTACTAATTAACAATGCAGCAGTTAGTACTGAAGCCAGACCAACCAGCAATGCGCCATTTCTAAGTACTCCCAATAATTTAAAGAACTTCTCCAAAATACTCCGCTGATCTTGGACAACATCTACTCCAGGGCGACCTGAGAATGCGCTAACAATTACGGCAAACTGAGTTGGATCCTTTAATTTAACTCTAAATGATTCAGGAAGCTGATCTGCAGTTACGTTTGCTGCAATTGCAGAATCCTTAAAGCGCTCCTGGAAACGATTAAAGGCCTCTGATTGAGATTCATAAAAGACGCTATCCACTGCTGGCATTAACTGGAGATCTTGCTGAATTTGCAGTCGTTGTTCTGAAGTAACTAGGCCACCTGAGCACGATGGAGATTCAGAAAGTGAACCACACAAGAAAACCGATACTTCAATCTTGTCATACCAATAATCCTTCATTGCACCGACTTGTGCATTTGAAAGCAAGCCAATTCCTAGCAATGAGAGTGAGATAGCTGTCGTAACAATGACGGCAAAAGTCATTGTCATATTTCGACGAAGGCCAATACCAACTTCGCTTAAGAGAAACCGTGCGCGCATGTTGTGCCCCTTATCCCGTGTATCCATAGACACCGCGAACTTGGTCGCGGATGACGTGGCCTAAATCAAGTTCAATAACACGCTTGCGCATCTGATCCACAATTCCAGCATCGTGAGTTGCCATCAAAACTGTTGTTCCCTCACGGTTAATGCGATCAAGGAGTTTCATAATTCCAACAGAAGTCGCTGGATCTAAATTTCCAGTTGGTTCATCGGCAATTAAAATTGGTGGGCGGCTCACATATGCACGCGCAATTGCCACACGCTGTTGCTCACCACCAGAGATCTCTGAAGGCAAACGATCACCCTTATCTTCAAGACCTACGAGTTCTAATACTTCAGGAACTTCGCGATTGATCTCTTTTTGGGAATATCCAAGAACATGCAGAGCAAATGCCACGTTTTCAGTGATTGTCTTATTTGGCAGTAAACGAAAATCTTGGAAAACAGTTCCAACCTGGCGGCGAAGCTCAGGAACCTTATGTGTTGCAAGTGTTCCTAAATCCTTACCGGCAACATGGATAACTCCTGCCGTGGGACGTTCTTCACGCAAAATCAATCGCAGGAAAGTAGATTTACCGGAACCTGAAAGTCCAACAAGGAAAACGAACTCACCTTTAACTATTTCAAGATTTACAGAATCAAGGGCTGAACGTTCTTGTCCTGGGTAGATCTTTGTGACGTTCTCAAAGCGAATCATTTAAATCTCCCATTGCATCTGCGGCGCGGATATCGGGGAATCCGCTCTCGGCCTATTGCATAGTTTATGGAAAATCGAGGCAAATACCCGTATGTAACGCGCATCTGAGCCTGTGAAAAAATGTGATTTATGCTTTAGACAGGGAAATTATGAACTTCGGCGCCACCTAATACCGGCCTCGATAAATTCATCGATTTCACCGTTGAGAACCGCAGAAGTATTTCCTGTTTCATAATCAGTGCGCAAATCCTTGACCATTTGATACGGCGCTAAAACATAGGAGCGCATTTGATTTCCCCATGAACCCGAGTTATCGCCCTTGAGGGCATTTATCTTCGCTTGTTCTTCTTGACGGCGACGCTCCAATAACTTTGATTGCAATACGGCCATTGCAGTTGCTTTGTTTTGAATTTGTGAGCGCTCATTTTGGCAAGAGACAACAATGCCAGTTGGAATGTGCGTCAAGCGAACTGCTGAGTCTGTGGTGTTAACACCCTGTCCTCCTGGCCCAGAGGAACGATAAACATCTACACGCACTTCTTTTTCATCAATTTCAACATGATCACTTTGATCAACCACTGGCACAACTTCAACACCAGCAAAAGAAGTGTGACGGCGGCTTTGGCTATCAAATGGTGAAATACGAACAAGACGATGAGTTCCTTGTTCCACAGATAAAGTGCCGTATGCATATGCCGCAGTGACTCTAAAAGTTGTTGACTTAATGCCTGCTTCTTCAGCATAGGAAGTTTCTAGGACATCAACTTTAAAGTTATGACGCTCGCAATAGCGCAAATACATGCGCATGATCATCTCAGCCCAATCAGCGGCCTCAACTCCCCCAGCCTCTGAGCGAATTGTTATCAATGCATCACGATCATCATATTCACCATTGAGCAACGTCTGAACTTCTAATTCTCCGATTGATTTCTTAACTGCATCTAACTCTTTTTCAGCATCTTGAATTCCAGATCCATTAGGTTCACTTGCGGCTAATTCAAAAAGAATCGGTAGATCTTCAACACGTTGGCGCAGACCAGATAGCTTGACAATCTCTGACTGCACGCGAGATAAACGGCTCGTAATCTTTTGTGCACTCTCTGGGTCATCCCACAAATTGGGAACTCCCGCTTCTTCCTCTAACTCTGCAGCTTGTTTGCGCAGCTTAGGAAGGTCTAAAACCTTTTCAATTGAGACAAGGGTCGCATCAATTTCATTGATCTCTAATTGATATTCACGCACTGCCATTGTGCAAGGATAGCGGAGAGCGAGTTAGCGAATAACCGATGTCCTCACTGTGGTCAATGCAGGCGAACTCCAAATAGATAGAAGCCCTCTTGCACTTGATTGGTACTGGCGGCGCTGGAATACAAATGAGCTGAGCTCTGGGAAGTAAATGGCACCATGAATGGAAACTTCACTGTGGCATATGTAGAAATCTCAACCGAAGTTCCATCACAAACGAAATCTGTCAGCACTATCCCCTGCAATTCTTGGCGTTTCATTGAAGAATCATCTGTGCTCCAATTATTTAACTCCAACATCACATCAATAACGGCTTGATTGCAATCTATTGGAATTGCGGGATGTTCGCGCTTATTAATCAGCGCAAGAGGTGTTGTAGCCATCGTGCCTTTTCCTGAGTAATAAGTGTCGCGATCTAACGTATGAACCCCTCGCATAGCAGCAGCTTCTGTGGCTTGAGTTAAGGAGCGCTTTGCAACCATGACAGTTGCAATATCTGTCATCACCATCAAACTAGCAACTGTTATAACAAATAGTCCAATAATCACCACACTTAAAGATCCACGCTCATCTTTTACTTTTGAATTCCATTTCATTTCCATGGGCTTATATTTTCTTGTGCTGAGGCAGCAATAGTGCGATGAGATCTACTATCAATATAGGAAATAGTTAAGCGAATCCGGCTATTTGCTGACAAACATGGCAAACGGGAGCATTGATAGTTGGTATCTATCGTTTCGATTTCACGTGAACTCAACCCTAAATGCTGAGCAATAAGTTCAATGACTTGTCCAGAAACTATGCGGCCGGAGTAATCACTATCACTTGCAGTATAAGCACGAACTCCTTCGCGTGCCATCACTCGAATCACAGCCTCATTTCCACTGACGGAGGCAAAACTATTGAGATATATAAACACCGGGATAAAAAGTGGAATAGCCAGTGCGACAAATTCCACAATGGCGCTTCCACTTTCATCTCGCAATCTTGAAATCAATTGAGGTTTTCCATGACTGCTGCCCCATTTACTTCAACAACAGCATTGCCACCAAGAAGTGCAACTAAACCCGGAACTAGTTGCGGTAATGAGTGTTTTCTTCTAGTAATCAGTAGCTTCATATGTGTGAATGAATCGGGTGAACTCAACTCAATGACGTGATCTGAACTAGTAACTATCCCGCTGATTGCCCTGCTTGAGGCATCACTTTGAGCCAGAGCAAAATCGCTGTTGCGAAGATTGGTTGCAACTATGAGTTCAACTGCAATGAGAAAGAGAATAAGAAGAGGAATGAGAACTAGGGAGCTTTCAACATTACCGTTTTCTTGCCTAAGTTTGCGCAGGAAAGTTTTATTAAAGGCTCTTGGCGTCATTGTTATCGGATCCCATTCATGGCATCGAGAGAGTTTTTTAGAATTGCAGTCAAGCGAGGGGCGGCAATCGTCCAGATTGCAGTTACTAATCCGGTAGTCATAAGGACTACTAAAACCCAACCCGGCACATCTCCCTGCTCATCTCTTAGCTGTGAATAGAACCTCTTGTGGGCTTTAACAAGGCGTTCGCGCAGAACTAACTCTGCATCAACCATTGATTTCATCAAGTTATTCATTTACTTCTCTTTTCTTGTGAGTGATGTGTGAAGATTTAGTAACGCTCAATCTTGTTCTAGGTTTCAAGATGAAAATGTCTTGTAGCTTTGGCTGTGCACAACTGCGTCTTTCTAGAGAAGTACGTCTGCACTTGTCCATAGACATTCACACTCTGGGTGCTGTGGGAAATGCTGTAACTGGGGATTGAGGGCATCTAGAAAATCCACAATCAATTGCGCGGCCTGTAGCTCACTTTTGCCTGTATCTATAAATTTCAACGCCGCATGGGCCGCTAGTGCTGCAACTTGGTGGGCAACTGCAATAGGAAGCTCATCACTAGTGCCAAGTGGAATGGATAGTTCAGCAACGCCCACGCGATCGGCTTCAATGAGTGAAAGACAGCGCCGGCATGGAGTGCTACCTGGTTGAACAAAAGGCCCCACAGTTGCAACATGACCAGGTGCTCTACCAACAAAGAAATGGTCTTGCCCATCACGTAAAAGATGCTCTACATACTGTGAATCAAAGCTGCCGCAGATTATTCGTAAATTCTTCTCTGGAACAACAGGTTTTGGTGCACCTCGCTGGGCAAGTGCAAAACTAGATGCCACTGGAAAGAGTGACCATTCCCGCGCAAGTTCTTCAATTCTATTTTTGTAGTTCAATCCTAAATCAGTCGTTCTCAGTGATCCTGAGCCTAAATCACTATCGACCACCGTTGGATGTTTATAGGAGGCTGATAATGAAATTCGAGTATTTGTAACACCGCTTGCTAAAAGAATTGAAAAGAGCAAAGTTGCTGTTCGTGAGTTCCCAATTATTTCAACTCCAAAGTTCTGGCGTGCAGTCATGACATCCACACCACCATCTCGAACTCCTTGAATCCAGGTGGCTTGGCTTAATTCTGGTGCTAAACGTTTTTGTAGTTGACTAAAGGCAGCATCATTGCTTTGGTCTTGTGTGTGAGCTGCTCGGGATTGGATTAATGATTGAAATCTATTATTGAGCTTTATTGTTTTTCGCTGTGTGTCAAGAAAGTTTGCAGCCAGTAGTTCATCAATGATGGATTCAATTGTTTTGATTGGAATTCCTAATTTTTGAGAGATTTCATCACAGCTCAAGATTCCAGTGAACTGTTCAATTATTGATCTGGCCGAAGAGTGGTTAATGGCAACCCCATGAGATGAGGTTGCCATCGTGATGGAGCTTTCCTGTGTTGAAGTTTGTGAACTAATAAAGACGCCGTTTTTTAGACGGGGAAATATGGGAGCCTCGGTTGATGTTGTAGTCATGGTGCAAGAGTTGCTATGGCCAAGGGCTTGCGTTTTCACTCACTGATAGCCTGTGGAATACCCAGCTTAATTACTACTCTGGGACATGTGTCATCACGGGTTGAATAAGTGCGATTGCACGAAGAAACCCCCACGTTCACTTAGGAACATGAGGGTTTCTTTTAACGCTAGACGCTCACATCGTGTGAGCGAAATTTAATTACTGTGCTTTGCCAAGGATGCGATTGACCTTGGTGCCACACACTGGGCAGATGCCCTGTGCCATGCGACGACCAGAGTCAGAGACCTTTACAGTTCCCTCGAAATCACGCTTCTCTTTGCACTTAACGCAGTAAGCGTCACCTTTGTATGTCTCAACTGTCATTTTCTTGTCCTCCGTCCGACGCTTGCAATCCCTAAGGGGTTGCTCCCCGTGCGGGGCGAGCGTTCTGTTAAGTGAGACGATACCCCTCGACACGCTCAATCAAGCGTAACTAGCCGCGTTTATAGAGGAGTTTTTTCACCCTTGGCCAGGAGCTTTTTGAGCGCTTCTGGGGCTGCGAGCGCAGTTTCAGCTGCCTCATACCCATCTAGATAGGCGCTGGCGAGCTCGGCCTTGGCAAACCTGGCTAAAAGCTCTTTGAACTGCGGCCCATGGTCGAAATACTCAAGATGAATGGCTTCATGAAAGAGGACATAGTCCAGAGCGTAGTCAGGGGCGCCTTTGAGTCGATCAGAGATTCGGATAGTCCGATCTACCCCCGTGCAAGAACCCCAGCGCTCGCGCATACCTCGCCAGAGAACCGATGCTGGCCGCAGGCAGATTTCTGGGGCGAGTTCGCTCAAAAGCTCCTCTATTCGTATGGCCAAAGCCTCTTCGCTCATCGTTATGGCGGCTTCTTGGGCCCTAATCTTGGCCACCATCTCTGGAACCATCGCCCGTTCATCGGCTTTACTCATTCTGGCCGGGATCGAGACCACAATTCTCCCACCTTGGCGATAAGCAGAGATGTTTTTCTTTCGCCGGGTAGATCTAATAACAATGATCTCGCCTTCACCGATTCCGGGAAGTGTGTTCTCACTTCCTACATCTTCAAAAGCAGGGCTGTCCATAGAGAGCACGGTATCTGCCAACCCTGATGCGGCATAGAAACCTCAACCACGTGTTGAGAGATTTTTACAATCGATGCGATAAATAAATCTCCACTACACGAAAAAAAATAGGTTGTGTCAAAGGCTCTCTCAGTTGATTCTCGGGCCAAATACATTTACGTTACGACTACGAACTCCTCGGATAACTGTTCTATATCAGCAAGGGGAAGGCTGATACAGAATGAGCGGCCGGGGAGTTCGCTTTTCTATCTGTGGGTTTTAGAGACCCGATAAATCATCAGGAATTTCAACACTGGCCAAGTAACTCTGCGGCGTTAATAGATCATCAGATGTTGGAAGGATTCCACTCCAAATTCGATCTCTACCTTCTAAATCTTTCACCTCGCGAACTGCCTTCCAAAATGTTGTGGCTTCTCGTGCCAGCTTTGGTGAGACCTGCAAACCAAACATTGTTGCAAATAACTGTTGAGCCGGCGCTGAAGTTGCTCGACGACGGCACAAAGTTTCTTGCAATGCAACAAGATTAGGAAGGCGATCCCCTGCTGCAAGTGTGACAACTTCTTCACTCCAGCCATCTATGAGAGCAAGAACGGTTTCTAACTTTGTTAAAGCTGAACGTTGAGCAGGAGTTTCCTCCGGTGTGAAAATTCCTTCATTGAGGGCAATGTTAAAACTCTCTGGGTTGGTTGGATCAAACTCTTTTCCCTCTTGTGATGCATTATCAAAAACTTCTTGTGCTTGACGCTGAATCGCATCGATATCTATGCGAATACCTTTTCCATAATCTGAAATTGCAGTGCGAATATAAGAAATTAACCAAGGGTTGTGAGCAAATAATCGAGCAACGGCACTCTCGCGCAATGCATGAAAAATTCGAACTTCATCCATCGGAATATTAAGGTCTTGACCCCACTCATCGATATTTTGTGGAACAAGGGAAGGATAAACAGGCTCTACTAAAGGAAGTCCCACATCATGCGTGCCAGTCACCGATCCGGCTAATCCGCCAATGGCTTGGCCCAACTGTGTTGCAATTAAAGAGCCAATAAAGGAGCGCAGAAGCGTTGCAATCATCCCAACAGGGATCTGCATGGCGCTTTCAGCCTCGCTGTGGCCTTGTTCTCCATTGGCATTGTTGAGTAGCTCTGAGATGGCAGCGGCTAAGCCCGTGGCTAGGGGCTCAACAGATACATGCCAGCCATTTAATGTTGTGTCGACCCAATCCGTTCTGGCCATCGCAGGATTTCCAGTGGCCGTAGATTGAGAAAAGAAAGTTGCCTCATTGAGCCATAGCTCTGCGATTGCAAAAGCTTCTTGGATCTTTGCCACATCATTTGCGCCAATAGGAGCTGAGCCCTTTGCAGTGACAAACTTCTTTGCAGTATCTCGAACAATGTTTTTTGGAAGAGCTTCTGTCGTTGCAGAAAATCCTGGGGCGCTCATACCAAGTGCAGAAAACTGTTGCTGAATCTGTTGTTGCATCTGCGCCATCATGGCTGCAAAATCAACTGACTCCCCATCCTGATTTTTTTCAGGCTCATCTGAACTATCAGGTGTAAAACCAAATGGCGACATGAGTAAATCCTCCCAGTGCTATAACCAGATGGCCATCTGATTTCTTCCCCAAACTCAACGAGTCATTTGTGAGCAAGTTGACACAAACCCATCTTTAGCACGACGCCTCTTCTGACGGTAGGCTGGCCCTATGTCCAGCGCCTTCCTTGCACTCATCTGGTGGGTAGTCCCGGCTCTAGGTTTGAGCGGGGCCCTTCTCTATGTTTTATGGGTCACTAAATTTGAAGGAAAGTTCCAGCAAGAAACACAGCGCTCTGTTGGCCAGTTTCAGCGCTTTCAAGATTCTCTGCGCGATTCACAAGCTCGTGATTTTGCAGCTGAATCTCAAATAGCTCCCACAGCAGCGGCCGGCAACAATCAAACCCAGTTAATTAAGCCCGATCCAGCTAGTGATTTTCATGACGATAATCCTTTCCTGAAGAAATCCTAAACAGAACCCTCGTTCAGACTGTGCGCTTTTCACCGCTTCCACGAATAGTCGTAATAATTCTTACCCTCTTTGGCGCACTAGCACTTATTGCCCCATTGCCTTATGTCATTATTTTGCCGGGGCAAGCACAAAATATTTTTGATAAGTTAATTACTATTAAAGATCAAAAATCATATCCAGCAAATGGCCGTATTGATTTAATGTCAATCAGAGTCACTAACCCAAACTCTTGGTTAATTGGACCCGAAATTATTTACTCATGGATCAGAGCTGACGAGGCTGTTTATCCCCGCTCTGCAATCTATCCGCCTGGCACCACGCAAAAGAGTGAAGACAAGAAAGCTAAAGCTGACATGACTAACTCGCAGGACACTGCAAAAACCGCAGCACTCTCTTTTTTGCGATTACATCCTGAATATGGCGTTGCTGAAAATGATTTGCGTATAAAAAATATAACTTTTGATGTGAAGAAAACGGGCGGGCCTAGTGGCGGCATGATCTTTGCTATTGGTGTTATAGAGCTGCTCACCGAAAAGGACTTATTGCAGGGCCGCCACATCGCAGGGACGGGCACGATTTTAACTGATGGAAAAGTCGGTCCTATTGGTGGGATAAACGAGAAGATCTTGGCCGCTCATAAGGCTGGCGCCACACTCTTTTTAGCCCCTGCTGGCAATAGCGCTGACATCGCACGTATTCCGGCTGGAATCAAAGTAGTGATAGTTGCCACTCTAGCCGAGGCTATCGCTTCCCTCTGATGGGTAAGAATGAAGCTTGCGCTCTCTTGCGCTAGCGTATGGCCATGACGAGTAATGCAACCCCACAGTTCAATTTCAAAGGCCGCCGTAGTCCCCTCACACTAACAATCACAATTTTGGTTGTTCTTTCAGGAGTCCTGCTCTCACTCAGTGGTTTCTATGCTGATTGGTTATGGTTTAAATCAGTAGATTTCACTTCAGTGTGGACAACAGTCCTAACGACCAAGATTTTTCTCTTCGTAATCGCCGGATTGCTTACTTCATCAATTATTTTACTCAACATAATCATCGCCTATAAGCGACGCCCACTCTATGTTCCGCTAAGCATCGAGGCAGATAATCTTGAGCGCTATCGTGCACAAATTGAACCAATTAAGCGCTGGGTTGTTCTCGCACTTGCTGTAGGACTTTTTTATTTTGCGGGTACATCAGGATCAGCGATGTGGGAGTCATGGCTGTTGTTTAAGAACTCAACTAGTTTTGGTGTGAAAGATCCACAGTTTAATATGGATATCTCTTTCTTTGCATTTAAGTTACCGTTCTACCAAACATTAATTGCTTGGGCGATATCTACATTAATTCTTTCTATCATTGCCGCAGCCGTTGTTCATTATCTTTACGGTGGAATCCGCCTGCAAGTTCAAGAAGACCGCACAACCGTTGCTGCACGTGTGCAGCTCTCAGTTCTTCTTGGTGGCGTTGTCTTAATGAAGGCAGTTGCCTATTGGTTTGATCGTTATCAATTAGCTCTTAAAGAAGGTAAATTAATTACCGGTCTTACATATACCGATGTAAATGCCACGCTTCCTGCTAAAGCGATTCTGGCCGCGATTGCCGTTGTGTGTGCGCTGCTATTTTTTGCAAATATTATTCGCCGTTCTTGGGTACTGCCAGCTGCCGGAACTGCCCTCCTTGTGGTTTCTTCAGTCTTGATCGCAGGAATTTACCCAGGTGCTATCCAACAGTTCCAAGTAAAGCCAAGTGAGTCTTCAAAGGAGGCTCCATTTATTCAGCGAAATATCGATGCTACCCGCAGCGCATATGGCTTGGATAATGTTGCGATGAGTGATTACCAAGCAACTGTTGCGACAAATACCGGACAGCTTGCAGATGATGCGGCAACCATTGCCAATATTCGCCTAATGGATCCAAATGTTTTGTCTGCGACCTTTAGACAACTTCAGCAGATTCGTCCGTACTACAGCTTCTCGGAGTCGCTGGACATCGATCGCTACACGGTAGATGGTGTAAAGCGCGATGTTGTTATTGCCGTTCGCGAGTTGAATATTGAAGGAAACCCATCACGTAACTGGATTAACGATCACCTTGTGTACACACATGGTTTTGGTCTAGTTGCAGCATATGGAAATGATCGAGATGTAGATGGTAAGCCAAAGTTTGCAGTCGGTGACCTACCTCCTACCGGAGCGTTGGGAGACTTTGAACCTCGTGTGTACTTTGGCGAGAACGTTCCAAATTACTCAATTATTGGAGGCGTAAAGACCGAGACACCAGTTGAGTTTGATTATCCAGATGACACATCACCTAACGGACAGCGTAACTACACCTACACAGGTTCTGGTGGGGTCCCAGTTGGTTCATTAATCAACAAAGTTATCTTCGCTTTGAAGTACCAGGAGCAGAGAATTCTTCTTTCAAATCTCATTAATAAGGATTCAAAAATTCTCTTTGAACGTAATCCTCTTGACCGTGTTGCAAAGGTCGCTCCATGGTTGACCCTTGATGGAGATCCATACCCAGCTCTGGTTGATGGAAAAATCATGTGGATTATTGATGGCTTTACAACAAGTGCTGGCTACCCTTATTCACGCCAGAGTGTTCTTTCAAATGTAATTGCAGATATTCCAAGCTCTGCAACTATCGGTACCCAGCGAAATCGAACCGTTAATTACATTCGTAACTCAGTTAAGGCTACAGTTGATGCCTACAACGGTACTGTGACTTTGTACGAGTGGAATGAAAAGGATCCAGTTCTAAAGACTTGGGCAAAGGCTTTCCCAAACACCATTAAGCCAAAAAGCGAGATCTCTGCCCAGCTTCTAGAGCACATTCGCTACCCAGAGGATCTATTCCGTGTTCAACGTGAAATCCTTAGCTCTTACCATGTTAAGACAGCCGAAGCTTTCTACGGTGGTCAGGATTTCTGGCGCGTACCTCGTGACCCATCAACATTTGGAGCTAACGCATCTGCGCAACCTCCTTATTACTTAACACTTCAAATGCCAGGTACAAAGAAGCCTGTCTTCTCATTGACTACCCCATTTGTTCCACGTGGTGGTCGCGAAAACCTTTCAGCATTTGCAGTTGTTAACTCAGATCCAGGTCCTGATTACGGAAAGATCTCCGTGCTGCAATTGCCGCGTAACACCAACATTGCAGGTCCATCACAGGTAGCCTCAAACTTTGAAGCAAAACCTGAAGTTGCAAACTCATTGTCACTTCTACGTCGTGGTGGCTCTGATGTTGTACTAGGAAATCTGCTCACACTTCCAGTTGGTGGTGGTCTCTTGTATGTACAGCCTGTTTATGTCAGAGCGACTTCAAACACAGCTGCATATCCATTGCTTCAGAAGGTCCTCGTATCCTTCGGAGATCAAATTGGTTATGACGACACATTAAAGGGTGCACTCGATCAAGTGTTCGGTGGTAACTCCGGAACTGTGGCAGGTGGCTCTTCTAGTGACACCGCTGGTCAGACGACCACAAACTCTTCACTTGCAAACTCACTAGCGAGTGCAAAACAAGCATATGCAGATGGCCTTGCCGCACTTGCAAAGGGAGATTTTGCAGCGTATGACAAAGCACAAAAGCGATTGAAGTCCGCTCTTGATGCAGCAATCAATGCACAGAACAAATAGTGATGCACTAAAAGAAAAGTAATTACAAAGATAAGGGCCAGGTTCATGCGAGCAATTGCATGGATTTGGTCTTTATCTATTGATGCGCATAAGATTGCTTCACCGACGCGGGGTGGAGCAGCTCGGTAGCTCGCTGGGCTCATAACCCAGAGGTCGTAGGTTCAAATCCTGCCCCCGCTACTACGCACAACAGTATGAAAGATCTCGCTGGTGGAATATCCACTGGCGGGATTTTTTATTTAATTCGAAGTGAGTTAGTAACCACAAAGAGTGAAGAAAGCGCCATTGCCCCTGCGGCATAAAGTGGTGTTAACAGGCCAAGGGCAGCGATCGGCAAGCCAATGACGTTATAGATAAGGGCCCAACCCATATTCAAGCGGATGATCTTCAAGGTCTTTTGAGAAAGCTTGAGCGCTGAAATAACACTTCCTAAACCTGAGTTCATCAACGTTATGTCGGCTGAGGAGATTGCTGTGTCAGTGCCAGTTCCCATAGCCATAGATAAATCAGCAGCAGTAAGAGCTGCAGCATCATTGATCCCATCGCCAATCATAAGAACGCAACGTCCTTCAGCCTTTAACTTCTCTACGATCTGCAACTTAACCTCTGGCATAGCAGCAGAAATAACATACTCACTATCAATACCCACAGTTGAAGCAACAACGGCAGCAACTTCTGCGCTATCTCCTGTAACAAGCCATGGCGTGATACCCATTGATTGAAGAGCGCTAACAGTTACGGCTGCATCATTTTTTAATTGATCGCCGACAGCAAAGACAGCTAAAGCAACGCCATCCCATGCCAAAACTGCAACCGTTAATCCTGCATTCTGCCCTGCTGTTACAGCTGCCTTAATCTCTGGGTGAAAATCTGTGCAGCTGTGTGCAACTGCTGCCGGTGAACCGATCAAAACCACAGGTGATTGAGTTCCAAGATTTACACGACCCGCAGCTCCAGATCCTGGTGTAACTGAGAAATCTGTGGCCACTAAGTTCTTTGCACCGCCCGCTAACGCATAGCGAGAAATAGCTAAGGCAACTGGGTGTGAGTTTGCAGATTCAATAGCATTTGCTGAAGAAAGTATTGTTGTTTCATTTATCAATGATGCGAAAGAAGCACCTAGAACTGATCCAGCAGTAGCCGAAATAGTTGCATTCTGCACATTCATAACGCCTTCTGTGAGTGTTCCAGTCTTATCAAAGACAACTGTGTCAACATTACGAGCAACTTCTAGTACCCGAGGTTCGCGCAAGACTATTCCGCGCTGTGCTCCGCGTCCTGATGCAACAAGTAGTGCAACAGGTGTGGCAAGTCCTAGCGCACATGGACAAGCAATGACAAGCACAGTAATTGCCACAGAAATAGATTGCGTGAGGGAATAACCGCTGTAGTACCAAGTGGCAAAAGTTGCGATTGAAATTACAGTAACAATCGGAACAAAGACTGCGCTAATTCGATCAGCTAGGCGCTGAATAGGTGCTTTAGTACCTTGGGCGCTAATTACCATTGCTGTGATGCGGGCAAGTTCAGTATCACTTCCCACTCGTGTAGCGCGCACAATCAATCGACCATTGTGATTAACCGATGCACCTATAACTTGTGATCCAGGACCCACATCTACAGATTTTGATTCACCCGTGAGCATTGAGTTATCAACTGCGCTCTGCCCGCTGACAACAATGCCATCAGTTGCAACACGATCACCGGGTCTGACTTCAAATTCATCACCAATTTGTAGCTGCTCAATCGGGACAATCAGTGGGAATCCCCCACGAATGATTGTTACCTCTTTACTACCTAGGGCTAAGAGAGAAGAAAGAGCTGCGCCAGCACGTGCCTTGGCTCTGGTTTCTAAGAAACGTCCAAGGATGACAAAGAAAATAACTCCAGCTGCAACCTCTGTATAGACATCGCCCTCACCAGTTGAATTTGCATAAATCGACCAAGTAAATGCTGCAATTGAACCCATTGAAATTAAGTTATCCATTGTTGGGTGTTTCAAATTTCGTAGTGCAGCTCGGTGAATTGGCCAAGCAACTATCAAAACAACGGGCGCACTTAAGGCAATTACTAGCCATGCGGTGGCTGAATAGAGTGGACGCGCAATTCCAAATGAGTCTAACTGACTAATAAGCCACATATCTATGTGGTGATGCCAACTCATAACCATTGAGAGTGTGACTGCTGGAACGGCAAATATAAATGCAAAGAACAAAGCCCGAGCTGATTTCTTGCTATGCAAAGTTACTGCCTGTGCATCCTGTAAAAGGCTGGCTTTATATCCGGCCTTTTCGACAGCTTTGATTAACTCTTTAATATCCACATCGGCAGGTGCCAAAACGTGGGCAGTCTCGGTTGCAAAGTTAATAGTTGCTCGAACACCATCCATCTTGTTCAGCGCCTTTTCAACTGTGTTAACGCAGGAAGAACAGGTCATTCCCTCAATGGCAAGGGTTGTCGGTTCTAAGATCTCTTCAGTTACCATTGCCATTTATGCATTCAGCGCTTTGATTAAAGATTCATGTACTGCCTTGTTTGTAGAAACTCCACTGCCACCAAATGGGCCATGTTCACCCGAAGTATTTGTAAACACCCCTCCAGCTTCGCGCACAATAATATCTAGGGCTGCCATGTCCCATACTGCAAGAGTTGGCTCAATCGCAATATCTACCGCGCCTTCTGCAACTAATACATGTGACCAAAAATCACCCATTCCGCGAGTGCGCCATGCAGTAGAGAGAATTGAATTAAAAGCTTTTAAGCGTGAATCAAAACCCACAAAATCTGAATAGGCAATTGATGCATCACGCAGAGATGAAACTTGTGACACTGCTAATTTTCTACTCTGGCCATTAAAGTTTACGAAAGCACCTTCACAACATGATGCGTGCCATCGACGCGCAAGTGCTGGCGAGCTAGCAATTCCCACAACTACTTCTTGCGTGCCATCTTCGGCAACTTCAACGAGTGCAATCAAGGTTGCCCAAGTTGGAACCCCACGCATAAAGTTTTTAGTTCCATCAATGGGATCTATAATCCAGTAGCGCTTGAAACCTGTGATGTCACTGCCAAACTCTTCACCTAGTAATCCATCATTGGGGCGATGCGTTGCAAGTGCTTCACGGATTGCCGTTTCTACTGCGCGATCAGCATCGGTAACTGGTGTGTTATCTGGCTTGGTTGTAATGACTAAATCTAAGGATTGATAGCGATCAAGTGAGATTGAGTCTGCAATGTCGGCAAGTAGGTGTGCCAAAGCTAAATCTTCGGCGTACTTACTTTCGCTCATTTTCTATTCTTCTCTCATTCAACTCAAGCGCCCTATAGATTGAATACTAATCCTCTGGCACAAATACTGCTTGGTCCTTGACCGATAACAATGAACGAAGACTGCTCAATCTGGCTGCACGCTCATGATCCACTGCCCCGTTTGGCGCAGCCCATGCATCAAGTTTGCAAGAGCTCTCAGAGTGTGAGCAATTCGACAAACATGTTGCAGCCACAAGTGAAAGATCAGTGAATGCATCAACAATTCGACTGACATCGATATGAGATAAGCCAAATGCTCGAATACCTGGTGTGTCAATAATCCATCCATCTTGTGTATCTAGAGCAAGTGCCACTGCGCTAGAAGAAGTGTGGCGACCGCGGCCAGTTGATTCATTCACATCACCAGTTAAACGATCTGCTGCAGGAACAAGTGCGTTAATGAGCGTTGACTTACCCACACCTGAATGACCAACGAGTACTGAGATTTTGCCTGAAAGCATCTTATGCAGCGCATCCAAATCTTTCTCTCGTGAATCACTCTTGATTGCGGTGTGCAGAATTTCAACATCTAACTTTGCATACTCAGCTAGAAACTCTGGCACTTGCCCTAAATCAGTTTTAGTTACAACTAACTTTGGTGTAATGCCTTCAGTAAAGGCTGAAACTAGAAAACGGTCAATCAGACCTCGACGAGGTTCGGGATTTAGGGCCGCAACAACTATGACAAGTTGATCTACGTTTGCAACGATTGTGCGCTCTACTTGCGCAGCATCATCAACAGTTCTACTCAATGTGTTACGGCGCTCATTAACTGCAACGATACGAGCCAAACTTCCTTCATCACCGGTTACATCACCAACAATAGAAACTCGATCACCTACCACAACAGATTTAGGTCCGAGCTCCCTGGCACGCATCGCAGTAATAATCACCCCATCATCACTTACGCATGTTTGTCGCCCGCGATCAACTCCTGTAACAAGAGCGGAAATGGCAGTGGAATGAGTTGGTCGATCTTTGCTACGTGGACGCGTGCTACGTGCAGGTCTTACCCGCGCATCTGATTCATCGTATTCGCGCGGGCTCATAGTGGCATTTTCTGACTAAACAAGAAGAGAACCCCATAGACCTGGAAAATCTGGCAAAGTTTTGCGAGTAGTTGTGATGTTTTCTACTTCAATTCCTGAAACGACTAAACCAAGAACAGCACCTGCCGTTGCAAGGCGATGATCATCGTATGTATGGAATAGGCCGCCATGAAGTGGTGCTGGAGTTATATGCAGTGCACTTTCTTCCTCAATCACATTTCCACCTAGAGCATTTATTTCCCGTGTGAGAGCAGCAAGTCGATCGGTCTCATGCAGGCGAAGGTGGGCAATACCGCGCAAGTGCGAGGGTGAATCAGCAAGGGCAGCAACTGCTGCAATAGAAGGAGTTAATTCACCAACATCATGTAGATCAATATCTATTCCGTGAATAACGCCAGTTCCAGTTAACGTTAGCCCGCGCTCATCCATAGATACCTTTGCGCCCATCTGTGTAAAGATTGAACGTAGCTGATCCCCCGGCTGAGTTGTAGAACTTGGCCAATCTGCAATCGTGACGCTTCCACCACACACCATGGCAAGAGAGAGGAATGGTGCGGCGTTAGATAGATCAGGTTCAATCACTAAATCTTGTCCATGAAGTTTTCCTGGCTTAACGCTCCACGATTGCGCACTTGTATCGACGCTTACTTGTGCTCCAAAACTGCGCAACATATCAACTGTCATTTCAATGTGAGGCATAGATGGCAATAGTCCACCTTCATGTGTTGCAACAATGCCGTTTTCAAAGCTAGGTGCTACTAAAAGAAGAGCAGATAAAAACTGGCTAGAAGCAGTTGCATCAATTGTTAGCGCACCGCCTGGAATCTTTCCAGTTCCGTGCATTTTCATCGGCAAGCTATAGCGTCCGCCATGTTCGATTGAAATTCCTAACTCTTCTAAAGCTTTAATCACTGGCCCCAGTGGGCGCTCATATGAACGTGGATCACCATCGAATGCAACATCTCCTGATGCAAGGGCAGCAAGTGGAGGAAGAAAGCGCATGACTGTTCCAGCATTTCCAACATCAACTTTCACGCCACCGCGAAGAGGAGCTGGAGTTACCACCCACTGATTTTCTTCTACGCCATTTATTACTACGTTCTTTTCTTCAATTCCAACACCTAGTGCACGCAGTCCTGCAACCATCAATTCGCTATCGCGGGAAACTAGTGGGCGGCGAAGTGTGGAAGGAGAATCTGCTTGGGCTGCCAAAATCAATGCACGGTTTGTTACAGATTTAGATCCAGGAATGACAACGAAAGCTTCGACTGGTTGTGAGCCGCGAAAGTGCGCGGGCCAGTGTGCGTTGTTATTCATCATTGCCTAAGTCTATCGCGGCTAACATCACTCTCGTTTTACGCATATCCTTTGCACATGTGTGGTCGTTATGCGCAAAGTGCAGATATGCGCGAACTCATGGAGCAATTTGAAGTTACTGGCACTTCTCCGGACCACTCCATTCCAGTTAACTGGAATATCGCCCCTACTAATCCCATCTACATTGTTCGCTCCCCTCTAAAAGAGCAATTCCAATCCAAGAAAGATTTGGCAATAGTGTCTTGGGGATTAATCGCGCCTTGGCTAACAAATACTTCAGAGGCAAAGACGTCACAATCCCGAGCTATTAATGCACGCAGTGAAAGCGTTCATGAGAAACCAACATTTAAAGATGCATTCAAACAACGCAGATGTTTAGTTCCAGCCCAAGGTTATTACGAATGGGCAACTGCTTTAGGGCGCTATAAACCAAAGCAAGCTTTCTATATCTCTTCTCTAGATGGTGCTCAACTCTCAATTGCAGGAATTTGGAGTAGCTGGCGCGCACCTAACGGTGAAGTTATTGAGAGTGCATCCATCATTACGCAAGAAGCACAAGGTGAACTCGCAACCATTCACAGCAGAATGCCAGTGTTTATGCCCCATAATCGATGGGATGCTTGGCTAGATCCTGAGAATAAAGAGATTGAGGGTTTGCGAAATCTGATGGTGGTTCAATCCCCCGAATCAATAGTTAAGGCCCACCCCGTTTCATCCAACGTTAACTCAGTTGCAAACAATGGGGCCCAGCTAACCCAGGCAATTGAATTGGGCGAGCCAGAGACCCTGTTTTAGCGATAATCTTTGCTAGTAATGACATCGACTGATTTAGTTAAAGAGAGCTCAGCGGAGCGTAACGCCCGCTTTGAGCGAGATGCCCTTGCTTTCACTAACCAGCTCTATGCAGCAGCATTGCGTTATACAAGAAATCCTGATGATGCCAAAGATTTAGTCCAAGATACTTACTTAAAAGCTTTTGCTTCTTTCCATCAATTTGAGCCAGGTACAAATCTAAAAGCATGGCTCTATCGTGTTTTAACAACTACTTTTATTAATACCTATCGCAAAGATCAACGCCGCCCTCAATTATCAGCTGGTGAAATTGAAGATTGGCAGTTAGCAGATGCCGCATCACACACAAGTAATCAAGGTAAATCTGCAGAAGTTGAAGCCCTTGAGAATCTGCCAGATAGCGATATCAAACGTGCACTGCAAGATATTCCAGAAGAGTTTCGAATAGCGGTCTATCTAGCCGATGTAGAGGGATTTTCTTATAAGGAGATCGCTGAGATTGTTGGCGTGCCAGCTGGAACGGTGATGTCCAGACTGCACCGGGGAAGAAAACAGCTACGTGAGCGGTTAACAGAGTATGCGAAGGAACTTGGATATAACGTCAAAGCCAAGCCTGCGGCAAAGAAAACTGACCCTGATGAGGGGGCAGACTCATGAGCTTTTCATTTGTGACCCCATGTAGCGAAGTACTCAACTCCTTCGTTCTACTTATCGAAGGCAATATTGAGCAACCACAGATGCAGGTCATTGAGGTCCATGTTGCCCAGTGTCCAGCCTGTGAAGAAGAGCTTGCACATGAGCGTGCGATGCATTCTCTTGTGCAGCAAGTTTTGCGCCGCACATGCAACGAAGAAGCACCGGCTGAATTACATCACGCCCTCTTTAACCAAATTCATGGCCAGATAGCTGGCGCTTTTACTGAGGTTGTTACGCAGTTCAGCATGACTGAGATTTCTATTGAGATTGATGAATTCGGTCAAGTTGAACACCGCGAAGTAACGATCGAACACACCGAAGAAATTCGTTACATCAATGAAGGCGATAATCCCACCACTTAAGGCCTAAGCAGGTAAGTTATTAATCATGAAACCTGCAGAGGAAGTCATTGGAGCCGTTGGTTTAACGGTTATGACTGTGCGGGCTGGTGACACATCAGTTGCAATGGGAATTGGTGATCTACCAATTGTTTCTCAATCGCAGTTGATTTCCTTAATGGAGCATGCAGCAATCATTTCAATGGATGAGCATTTGGAGCCAGAAGAAACAACAATTCCAATTAGCTTTGAAATGATTACTTTAGGTCCATCTTCTATTGGTGCTGAGCTGCGCGCGGTCTCACGCTGTATTGAAGTTGAAAACCGGGAATTAACTTTTGAATGTGAAGTTTATGAAGGTGAGCGCCAAGTAGCAGCTGCCCTGATAAAAAGATCAGCGGTGGAGCGAGTTTCATTCCTCGCCCGCACCGCCGCGCAATCTTTAATTTCTTAAGCTTTTTTAGTTGCCCAGAAAATCTCTGCGATTTCATCGATCTTTGCGATCAACTTATCTGCAACTGCAACATCTTGAGTTCCTTTTGTGCCAGCAGCACCGGCAAGCTTTGTTGCATCATTAAATAGTGAATGCAGTTGTGGGTATGCCTCAAAGTGTGGGGCCTTGAAATAGTCAGTCCATAGAACCCATAGGTGTTCTTTGACTTGGTGTGAGCGCTCTTCTTTGATTGCTACAGAGCGTGAGCGGAAATCCGCATCAGGATTAGCTGCGTATTTTTCCATGCATGCTTTTACTGAAAGAGCCTCAATCTTTGCTTGGGCTGGATCGTAAACACCACATGGAAGATCGCAGTGTGCGTAGACAGTTGTCTTTGGTGCAAACATGATTTTCCCCTTATGAGCCTTCGATAGAAGTTTAAGGCTCGTAAGTGCGAGACTACCGCCCATGAGCAAATTTGGCACAGTCAAGGTATCGGGTGGTTCCATGCTTCCCGCATACCGAGATGGGGATTGGCTCTTTGTCAGTTGGATAGATGGGGCGGCGGGGTTAGCTGCGGTTGGAAAATCAATCGTTGGCAAGGTCGTTGTTGTAGAGCGTGAAGAAAGACCTGGAATCTTTTTAGTTAAACGCGTGCAGAAATTTCATAGTGACAAGTACTGGGTTGAGGGCGATGGTAACGAGAGCACTGATTCGCGCAGCTGGGGTTGGATAGCAGCCCAAGAGATTGTTGGTGTGGTTCTATTTCGTTACAAGCGAGGCAAAAAACTCGTTTAGCGTGTGAAAGCTTCCAGCATTAAGGCTTTTTGTTCATCCTCATGCAAGTGATGATTTCCAGTTGCAGGTGCCGCTGTTGCTCTGCGAGAAATACGTCGCAAAATACGTGAACCAAATCCATGACCACCATGTTGTTCTGAAGTGCGAAGTGCAATATGTGACCATGGCCCTTGATTTGCAGGTTCATCTTGCACCCACAATAAATTAGCATTTGGATGCTTATTAGCTTCTGCAACCATTTCATCAACTGGCAGTGGATACAAAAGCTCAACGCGAACAATTGCAGTTGAAGTTTCACCCAGCTTTGTGCGCTCTGCAACTAGATCGTGATAAACCTTGCCAGAACAGAAAATCACTCGAGAGGCGTTACTAACTGAATCATCAGCAATAACTGGCTGGAAGTGTCCAGAGGTGAAATCACTTAATGCAGAGGCTGCAGCCTTTAAGCGCAACATTGATTTAGGTGTAAAGACAATCATTGGTCGGCGAGCAGGGTTCTTTGCATGCCAGCGCAGTAAGTGGAAGTAAGAAGCAGGAGATGATGGCTGAGCCACAGTCATATTTTGCTCTGCGCAGAGTTGTAAGTAACGCTCGATACGTCCTGATGAGTGATCTGGTCCTTGGCCTTCATAGCCATGTGGCAAGAGCAGAACAACGGATGAGCGCTCACCCCACTTTTGAAGTGCGGAAGAGATGAACTCATCAATAATTGTTTGTGCTCCGTTAGCAAAGTCGCCAAATTGGCCTTCCCATAAAACAAGGGCTTCTTCGCGCTCAACGCTATAGCCATATTCAAAACCCATGGCTGCATATTCACTGAGTAGTGAGTCAACAACAAAGAACTGGTTCTCATCAGAGATTAATGCACGAAGTGGTGTCCACTCATTTCCATTTTCTTTATCAACGATAACTGCGTGGCGGTTAGAGAAAGTTCCACGGCGTGCATCTTGACCAGCAAGGCGGATGGGACGGCCCTCTTTAAGAAGTGAACCAAATGCCAACATTTCTCCCGTTGACCAATCAATGGATGCATCATTGAGTGACTCAACGCGCTTAGCCAACTGTGGTGAAAGTTTTGGATGAACGTTAAAGCCCTCAGGAACTGTAGTTTGAGTTGCTGCAATCTCGCGCGCTAGCTGTTCTGTAATAGAAGTAACAATTGTGTTTGCATCCGGTGCAACTGGTGCCTTGAAGTTTGGATTAGTTTGCGCACTTAAGTTATTAACTGCAGCAAAGACGGCTTCAAGTTGTGACTGGTAATCGCGTGCTACTTCTTCTGCTTCTTCAACTGTGATGTCACCGCGTCCAATAAGTGCTTCGGTGTAGAGGTGGCGTGTAGAGCGCTTTGCATCAATGAGTTTGTACATCAATGGCTGAGTAAAGCTTGGCTCGTCGCCTTCATTGTGACCACGGCGGCGGTAGCAAACCATGTCAATGACAACATCTTTTTTGAATTCTTGGCGGTATTCAAAAGCTAAACGAGCAATGCGAACGCACGCCTCTGGATCATCACCGTTAACATGAAAAACAGGTGCCTGGATAATCTTGGCAAAGTCAGTTGAATAGCGTGAAGAACGAGCTGCACTTGGTGCAGTAGTAAAGCCCACCTGGTTATTTACAACAATATGAATAGTTCCACCTGTGCGATACCCAGCTAATTGAGACATCTGAAGTACTTCAGCGTTCACTCCTTGGCCAGCAAAGGCTGCATCACCATGGAGCAAAATAGGCAGGATTGAATAAGCATTTTTAATATTCAGGCGATCTTGCTTAGCGCGGACAATGCCCTCTAGAACTGGGTTAACGGCTTCTAAGTGTGAAGGGTTTGCTGCTAAATAGATCTTTGTTGTTGCACCAGAGTTCGCAGTGAAAACCCCTTCGGTACCCAAGTGGTACTTAACATCGCCAGATCCTTGGACCTGATTGTT
The DNA here is from genome assembly GCA_937888825.1 of uncultured Actinomycetes bacterium. Taxonomy (GTDB): domain Bacteria; phylum Actinomycetota; class Actinomycetes; order Nanopelagicales; family Nanopelagicaceae; genus Planktophila. Next base: position 39,956 of record CALBFE010000071.1, read on the forward strand.
AGCATAGTGACCTTGGAACTCTTGAAAGATCTGTCCTGCAGATTTACCGGCAATATTTGCCAAAATATTCAAACGCCCTCGGTGTGGCATTCCAATACATACCTCATCCATCTTTGTTTCTGCTGCAGATGAAATAACAGCATCAAGAAGTGGAATAACAGACTCGCCACCTTCTAGTGAGAAACGCTTTTGTCCAACGAACTTAGTTTGTAGGAAGTTTTCAAAGGCTTCAGCGCTATTGAGCTTGTGCAGAATTCGAAGTTGTTCTTCACGTGGGAATTGCTGCACCCCAACTTCAACGCGCTCTTGAATCCACTTACGCTCTGCCGGGGTTTCGATGTACATGTACTCAACACCCACAGTGCGACAGTATGAATCCCGCAAAATTCCAAGAATCTTTCGTAGCAACATGAACTTCTGCCCACCAAAGCCACCAGTTGCAAACTCACGATCAAGGTCCCATAGAGATAATCCATGGTTCTGGACATCTAAATCAGGGTGCGTGCGCTGAACGTATTCCAGCGGATCAAAATCTGCCATTAAGTGGCCGTTAGTGCGATAAGCGTGAATTAACTGCTGAATACGTGCAGTCTTATCAATCTCTTCATCATGGGCAAAGTCTTTATCTGCCGCCCAGCGAATTGGCTCGTATGGAATATGCAGGGCAGCAAAGATTTCATCATAGAAACCATCAGCTCCCAGAATGTATTCATGCATTCTGCGCAGGAAATCACCTGAAGTTGCGCCTTGAATAATGCGGTGATCGTAGGTGCTTGTGAGGGTAACAACCTTGCTAATAGCCAGACGGGCCAAAGTTTCTTCGCTAGAGCCAGCAAATTCAGCTGGGTAATCCAGCGCTCCAACACCAAGAATTAATCCTTGTCCCTGAACAAGGCGTGGCACTGAGTGCACTGTGCCAATTGTTCCTGGATTAGTAATAGACATTGTTGTTCCTGCAAAATCCTCAACAGTGAGTGAACCATCACGTGCCTTTTTAACTACTTGTTCATAGGCGCTGCGGAACTGTGCAAAATCTAAAGACTCACAACCTTTTACTGATGGCACTAAGAGCTGGCGTGAACCATCGGCTTTAGCTAAATCAATAGCAACGCCAAGGTTGATGTGTTCAGGTTTTCCGATAGCAGGCTTGCCATCTAATTCACCAAAGAATGCATTCATCTCTGGCATCGCACGAACTGCTTTAATCATGGCATAAGCGATGATGTGCGTAAAAGATACTTTTCCGCCACGAGCACGCTTCATGTGATTATTAATCACAATGCGGTTATCAATCATTAATTTTGCAGGAACTGCGCGCACTGATGTGGCAGTTGGAACTGAAAGTGAGGCTTCCATACTTTGCACAACGCGGGCAGAGACTCCACGAATTACCTCAAGAGTTGAAGCACTGGGTGTAGCTAAAACTGGTGCAGGTTTAACAACTGGATCAGCTGGCTTAGGTTGTACCGCCGCACTTTCACGAACTATTGGCTGAACATGTGGAACGGGTGCAGAAGTTTCAACAGGTGGAACTGGTTGTGGAGCTGGAGCTTTTTTCGAAGCCTTTGGGACAGGTGGAACACCCTTTGAAACTTGATTTGAAACTTGAGTGGTAGATGTAGATGCTGTGGCAGGAGATCCTGGTTTATTGTTTTTAAAATACTCAACCCATGCAGGGTCTACAGAAGAAGGATCCTGCAGATAGTGCTCGTACATTTCATCGACGAGCCAATCATTTGCACCAAAATCCTGTGCCGACACTGGCGAGCTCCTTCTTGGCGGTAATTAGGTTAAGCCTATAGCCATGCAAGGCTTGCTTAAACTAATAAACTGCTACAGGAGCGCGAGATATGCCACAAAGCCACTGCTTTTAGAGCTACTCCAGATCTGCCGTGCCCTAGAGCCCTACGGCACGTTCAATCTCAGTCACGGCATGGGAAATATCTTGAACCACGACCACGTCTTTGCACTCGTCTTGGTTCCACCCCGGTCCGCCCAACACCACTCTGGGCATTGGTCGGATAGCCGGGATGTCATTGAAAAACTTAGGATCAGCGTTTTTGGAAAGCTGTGCCCATAAGAACACTGCAGGTGGTGCAGATTTTGTAATCATTGCCGACAACGCTTCATGCGGTGTTCTGGATCCAAGAAAATGGGTTTCGATTTTGCGCTCAGCTAAAGCTGCAGCAAGTGCGTACAAAGCAAGTGAGTGCAGTTCTTCACCAACGGAAGCAAGCAATACTGGTTGAGCATTTACAGGTGTTTTAATATCTTCAACCCGCTCACGCAAAAGCGCTTTGAGGACCCCAGTGAGTAAGTGCTCGATTTCAATGCCTTTACCGCTTTCTTCCCAGTCACTTCCCACTAAGAATAAAAGTGGAACCATGACCTCAGACCATGATTGTTCAACACCGAACTCAGCTAGATCCTCGCGCAAGGCTGCTTTAATGAATTTCTTATCTAGGGCTTTGGCAGCTTTATGTAATACGTTTACTAATTCTTCACGGACTACATAGTCCTCAAGAATTCTTTCCACTGAGATTGTGCCTTTATGATTCTTAGCTTGCTGGGCTGCATCAGCGGGTGAAACTCCACTCGTGATTAATCTGCGCATCACAGTCAAACGCGCTAAATCCGCGGGGCTGTAGCGGCGGTGTTGACCGCTCTCATGGGCAGATGGGCCCAGGCCATAGCGGCGATCCCAGGTGCGAAGGGTGGCAGGGGCAACTCCCAGGCGGCGTGCTACGGCCGCAACGCTCAGATGCTCTTCTTCGGTTTCCACTGGATAATCCTGGCTTGAAGTGGGCCAACTCACCAGTTGAAACACGTACATAAGCAAGTTCTAGAGCGTTGGGACTTGAACAACCTATGGCGCGGTTGTACAGTAAAGGCATGGCTGAAATATCCCGATTACCCCGTCCCGTTGCTGATGAATGGGAATGGCAGTACCAAGGTTCATGCCGCGAGCTTCCAAGTGAGATGTTTTTCCATCCTGATGGCGAGCGCGGTCCGCGCCGTCGTAACCGTGAAAACACTGCCAAAGCTATTTGTGCAGCATGCCCAGTAATTGCAGCATGCCGTGCACACGCACTCGCCGTGCAAGAGCCTTATGGAATTTGGGGCGGCCTTTCAGAAGATGATCGCTTAGTAATTATTGGTAAAGAAATTACACCAGATATTTCACATGCATCCTAAGTTTTAACTCTCCTCCTGAGTTGAAAAAGTAAAGCCCCGCAGATTCTTCTGCGGGGCTTTACTTATAACTTCTTCTTCCTTAGTGGCTGTGTCCACCTGGGCCATGTGAATGTCCATGTCCGCCTGCAGCTTCAGCTGCTGCTTGCTCTGCTGGCTTTTCAAATACAACTGCTTCAGTTGTAATGAACATCGCTGCAATTGATGCTGCGTTAGCTAGAGCTGAACGAGTTACCTTCACTGGATCAATAACGCCATCTTTTGCAAGATCGCCATAGATATCAGTTGCAGCATTGAAACCCTCATTAGGCTTCATTGCGCGAACCTTTGCAACTACTACGTAGCCTTCAAGTCCGGCATTTTCTGCAATCCAACGAAGTGGCTCATCACAAGCCTTGCGAACTAAACGCACGCCGACTGCCTTATCGCCAGTAAATCCCAAATCGCCCTCTAGTGCATCAGCTGCATGCACAAGTGCTGCGCCTCCGCCAACAACGATTCCTTCTTCAACTGCTGCGCGAGTTGCAGAGATTGCATCCTCAAGACGGTGCTTCTTTTCATTGAGTTCTACTTCGGTGTGTGCTCCAACTTTGATGACGCAAACGCCACCAGCAAGCTTTGCAACACGCTCTTGTAGCTTCTCTTTATCCCAAGAAGAATCTGAGTTTTCGATCTCTTTGCGAAGCTCGCTCACACGGGCAGCAACTGCGCCCTTGTCTCCAGCGCCTTCAATGATTGTTGTTGCATCTTTTGAAACCACGATGCGACGTGCGCGACCGAGATCTTCTAAAGTCACAGCATCAAGCTTCATGCCAACTTCAGCAGAGATAACTTGTCCGCCAGTTAACGTTGCGATGTCTTGCAACATTGCCTTGCGGCGATCACCAAAGCCAGGGGCTTTAACTGCAACTGAAGTAAAGACTCCGCGCATGCGGTTAACAACTAGCGTTGATAGAGCCTCGCCTTCGATGTCATCAGCGATGATCAAAAGTGGCTTAGATGTTGCAGATACCTTCTCAAGTATGGGAAGCAGTTCTGCTAGTGCAGATACCTTTCCAGCTGAGATAAGCACGTATGCGTCTTCAAGAATTGATTCCATACGATCTTGATCTGTAACAAAATATGGAGAGATATAGCCCTTATCGAACTGCATACCCTCGGTAAACTCTAGGTCTAAGCCAGTAGTGGATGCTTCTTCCACAGTGATAACGCCATCTTTGCCAACGCGATCCATTGCCTCAGCGATTAAATCACCGATGGCACGATCTTGGGCAGAGATAGTTGCAACATCTGCAATCTGTGCTTTTCCACTTACTGGAGTGGCTTGCTTGCGAAGGTTTTCTGAGACTGCAGCAACTGCAGCTTCAATTCCTTGCTTAATATCCATCGGCTGCGCGCCAGCTGCAAGGTTACGTAATCCTTCTTTAACCATAGCTTGTGCAAGAACGGTTGCTGTTGTAGTTCCATCGCCTGCGACATCATTTGTCTTTGTCGCAACTTCTTTAACTAACTGAGCTCCCATGTTTTCAGCAGGATCTGAAAGTTCAATCTCTTTGGCGATAGTCACGCCGTCGTTGGTGATAATTGGAGCACCATAAGACTTTGCAATAACTACGTTACGGCCCTTAGGTCCAAGAGTTACCTTCACGGTGTCAGCAAGAATGTTGACGCCACGTTCCATTGCTCGACGTGCTTGCTCGTCGAATTGAAGGGATTTTCCCATTTACTTCTCGATTACAGCGAGAATGTCGCGTGCTGAAAGAACCAAGAGGTCATCTCCACCATGCTTGATTTCAGTTCCGCCGTACTTGCTATAAAGAACTACATCGCCAACTTTGACATCCATAGGAACGCGAACACCATCATCAAAGCGACCTGGGCCAACTGCAATAACTGTGCCTTCCTGTGGCTTCTCTTTAGCTGTATCCGGGATAACAAGACCTGATGCTGTAGTTGTTTCAGCCTCATTAGTCTTGATAACAATGCGATCTTCTAGTGGCTTAATTGCCATGTGCCTAACTCCCTTTACTCTGATTTCCTCGTGCGGGCCCGATTAGCAGTGTGGACCCGTGAGTGCTAACGCAAGGTTAGACGGGGCTATTCCAGAGGGCAAATCGGCTAGGACAGGCTCACAACCTCAACAGGCATGCTGGAATCGGCATCAAAGGCCACAGGGCTAGGCGCACGCCCAGCCGCTGCCATAAGTGCTCCCAGGCTGGCAACCATCGCGCCATTGTCCGTACACAGCCCTGGTGCTGGGATCCGAAGGTGAATACCTGCCTTTTCGCACCGCTGCTGGGCCACGGCCCTTAATCTGGAGTTAGCGGCAACGCCTCCAGCAATAACTAATGAATCTATCCCCCTCTCCTTACATGCAGCCAACGCCTTTAGCATCAAGACATCCACAATGGATTCTTGAAATGATGCCGCAACATCTGCGCGCACGTATCCAGGAACGCTTTCTAAATATCTAGCAACAGCAGTCTTTAAACCAGAAAAAGAAAAATCATAGGGACGTATTTGCCAATCATTAGAAGTTGTTAGACCACGTGGGAAATCAATGGCAGTGGCATTTCCCTCTTTAGCAATAGCATCAATGGCAGGACCTCCTGGAAAACCTAACCTCATTACTCTGGCTATTTTGTCAAAAGCCTCACCGGCAGCATCATCAATAGTTTGGCCTAACTTCACAACCGAAGATGTAATGTCATTTACCTGCAAAAGTGATGAGTGACCGCCACTTACTAGTAGTGCAATTGTTGGTTCAATCTCTTGCGCATGCGTTAAGTAGTCAACGCTGATGTGGGCAGCTAAATGATTGACTGCATAAATTGGTTTATCTAAACCAATAGCAAGACCTGCGGCAGATCCAACCCCCACAAGCAATGCGCCAACTAAACCAGGACCTGCTGTCACAGCAATTGCATCTATATCGATAAGTGAAACTTTTGCATCAGCTAGCGCCTTTTTAATCGTTGGCTGCATTGCCTCTAAATGAGCTCGGCTAGCAATTTCAGGGACAACTCCCCCAAAACGGGCATGTTCTTCAACGCTAGATGCAATGACATTTGCCAGCAATGTTCGACCACGCACAATTCCAACTGCAGTCTCATCACATGATGTTTCAATTCCAAGTACCAGCGGCTCACTCATGGTAGCTCCTTGCGCATGACTAATGCATCTAAGCCACTACCAAAGTAATCTTTTCGAACATTTAGCTTTGAATATCCAAGGGATTCATACAAAGCAATCGCTTCAACGTTGTCGGTTTTAACCTCTAACATCATGGCAATTGAGCCTTCCTCCATTGCCCATTTGGTAATGCGTGCCATTAATGCTCGCGCAATCCCCTGCCCGCGATGCTGCGAGATCACCCCAACGGTTAAAACATCAGCTTCAGCTCCCCCAGGTGCAAAAACTCCTGCATAACCAATAACGCTGCTCGCATCATCAAGTGCGACAACAAAGAGGCGTGTGGGGGCAGAGATCTCTTCCCGGTATTGCCCTGAAGACCATGGCGAATAAGGAAATAACTCTTTATCTAAAGAAACCAGAACAGGAATGTCCATGGAGTGAGCATCGCGATAAGTAATCATGTGCGATCCGCCATTGCTACTGCATCTGGGCGTCTTAGATAGATGGGTTGAGTGATATTTCCGCTAAGTGCCACTAAAGCTTTCATATCTGGAAACAAATCTGCATAGATTGGAGCACCCGAAACATCTGCCGGGAAACTAACTGCTGGTTCACCAACTCGAACTCCATCTTTATAGCGAGCCCAATAAACCTCTTTGCGTCTGGCATCAACTGTGACAATAAAGTCTTTTTCATCTACCTGTGCTGCAATGGCATCAAGTGAACACACTCCACGAACTGAAATCCCGCGAGCCAATGCAAAACTTTGTGCAAAGGCAATTCCCACACGCAATCCTGTAAATGGACCTGGCCCCATCCCAACTACAACTTCATCAATAGCAAATCCTTTAATACCTTCTTGAACCAGGGAAGGTAGAGCTGGTCCATGCTCTGTTGCACCATCTCTGTACCCACTCCACAGTATTGAACCATCTTCAATAACGGCAACTGATGTGCGAGAAGTGGACGTATCTATAGCTAAAATAATTGTCATAGCGAAAAGCCATTCCAGCGAGCACCAATAGCTTTAATCTCAACTTCACGTATTTCATTAGCTCTATCAATAGTAATTTCTAGACGATCTTCACTTAGGCGAGCAGATTCTGCCCCGCCCCACTCAACAACTGTGACTGAGTATTCTGTATCTAAATCTAAATCATCCAAATAAAGGTTGGGGTTTTCTGTATCAATCAGACGATATGCGTCCACATGAATCATGGGTAATACGCCTTTATGTGTTCGAGATATTACAAATGTGGGAGAAGTAATGTCAGTGATTCCTAGGCCTTTGCCGATGCCTTGCGCTAAAACTGTTTTACCTGCGCCAAGCGGGCCATTGATAAGAATGAGATCACCAGCTCTGAGGTGAACAGCAAGGGAAGTGCCGAGATTAAACATCTGCTGCGCCGTTGCTACTTCGATTCTCACGGCTTAAGAGTAAAGGAAACGGGGGCCTCGGTTTCCCGAAGCCCCCGCTTATTACCCTCGATGTATTAGTTGTCGCCGTAGTACTTAAGCAGTGGAACGCTGATTCCCTTATCAATTGAAAGGTTGCCAGCTTTACGTACTGCTGTATACAACGCTCCACCTGATGGAAGCTTTCCTGTGCTTGAGGCTTGAACCAAAGACTTCGCTACCAACACTAGTTGTGCTGAGGTGAAGTTACAGTGGTTTGTGCCTTGTGCAGCTGGAATTGATGTGATTGGAGCTCCAGTGGCAGCAAACTTTGTATAGCTTGATGGAGTTGTATTCCAAAGCATCAAAAGTTTGTTTGTAGGTGTCTTGTAGTCACGAGTAGTTTGGTAGGCCTTAAAAGCTGCAGCCTTTTCAGCTGCATACTGTTCAGCATATAAATCAACTAGACGCTGTGAGGCACCCGCTGGAGTAATCGGATCAGCAACACCAACCATCAAAACAGTTGGAACGTTGATCTTTCCAGTGTTGATGTGTAGAGCGCGCATCTTTGCAACTGCAGCAGAGTTAGCAACAGCACGTGGTGCACCTGGGTTAGCTGCAGAGAGCGCTCCCAACATTGCATCAATTACTGTGTTACCTGATAAAGCAGCGTTAAAAATAACTCGCTCAACATCAACGCGTGCTGCGTAGTCAGTCTTTGTGTTATCAAAGATTGCTCCACCGGCCTGCATTTCAACATCTTGAGTTGCAAGGATTGCAAGTGCTGCAGCATTTGTTCCATTTTCTAGAATTGCAAGTGCTGGGCTAACTGCAAGTGGGAACGACAACTTCAACGCACCCTCTGGTCCAGAAATTGAATCAAAGTGTGCTGATTGAGTTGGAATTCCTGCCATTAAGCCAAGAAGCAATAACGCGCTTCGTACAGGAATACCAGCAGCTGCTAGTGCTTTACCTGTTGCAGAAGCAGTATCTGGCCAAGCGCCCGTTGAAATTCCACCTTGCAACTTGCCCATAACTGTAAATACCTTAACTAGGTCTGCATATGATTCAGCAACTCCAGCAGCTCCAGCTGAGTAATTTCCAGCCTTAATTGTTGGATCAAATAGAACCTTGATGCCCCAAAGGAAATCTCCGGCACCAGTTAGTTGGGGTTCTACATTATCTGCCATACACATTGGAGCAACTGCACTCACTAGGTTTGGATACTTTTCAGCAAGACCTTGAGTGATCACACCACCAAGAGATGATCCCCATGCGATTACCTTTGTAGTCTTTGGGAACTGCTTCTTGAATGTGTCGATGAGCTCAACGTTTGTCTTGATTGCAGAATCTGGGTTCCAACCTTGACGTGCAAAGCCTGAACCTAGGATCGCAATACCTTGGCTAAAGAAGTACTTAGCAACATCAGCATTTCCACCAGGAACTGGTTCTGGAGTATTAGTGATCTTGTATCCACCAATTAGTGGAATGCCCGCTGGGATATCAACGTTGTAACGGTATCCGTGTGAGTACAAGGCAACAGTTCCATTGAAATTTGCTGGAACCTGCATTGCATATGGAGCACCGTCAGATGTTACGCCAACGCATGACTGAATTGGACTCTTGCCATCACACGCAGGAGCAGCGTTAGCTGCTACTGGTACTGATACAAGAACAGTTGTGACAAGTGCTGTTACTGACAGAAGCGAAAGAATTCTTACTTTTTTCATTAGTTAGGTAGTCCCTTCGCTGGCATTGCTGGACGAACATAAGTTGACTTAACGACTGCGCCAGAGCCAGAGTCAGTTGTGTATGTGACATATGTGCCACCTATTGGTGAAAGATCACCTGTTGGTGAGTACTTACCAACCCAGTAACCAGTTAATCCAACGTGGCTAGTCTTTGAATAGCCTGCAGGAACGAGAGCTGAGTTGGCAAAAGATGCGCCCTTGCTATCGATTGCTGCCATCAATGACTTACGTGTTGGATTCCGACCTGCAGCCTGAAGGGCTTGCGCAGTCATGAATGCTGTATTCATACCGAGTAGAACATTGAGATCAAATGTTGATCCAGGAACTGCCTTGGCATAGATATCTGAGAAGAATTTAACGTATTCATCCTTCATATCTGTTGTTGCTGGAACTGGTGAGAAACCAATTGCGTTATATAGAACACCGGCTGGAACACCAGTCAATTTGATTGTTGTTGCATCTCCACCAACTGAACCAAGCATCCACTGTGGTGCATACTTCAATTGAGCTGCAACGCCGAGCATTGCAGAAGTTGCGCTAGATACACCGAAAAGAATTACAACATCGGCTTCAGCAGCCTTGAACTTTGTAATCCAACCAGCTGCAGCTGCAGCACCTTGTGAACCTGATGCATAAGCAACCTTGACTGCGAAGTTAACTCCAGCAGTCTTAAATCCTGCGAGCGCATCTGTTCCGAAGTCGTCGTCCTGGTAAAGAAGACCAATCTTCTTACCTGCAAAGTTATCCTTGATGTACTCACCCATGATCTTTGCTTCCATGACGTATGAAGGCAAAACTGTGTAAGTGGTCGGATACTTCTTTTTTTCAGCAAATCCGCTGAAACCAGTATTAATGAATAGAACAGGGACGCCACGGCGAGCTGGGTTAACTGAAGCTGCAACAGCCTTAACGTTGGCTGTTCCTAATGGAGCAAGAAGAGCCATGACCTTATCTTTAAGAATAAGTTCATTTGTCTTTGCTACTGCCTCTGTTGGTACATAGCGATCATCTTTAACAATGAGTTTGACCTTGCGGCCGTTAATTCCACCATTCTTGTTCAGATAATCGAAGTACGCCTTTGCTGCACCTGGAATCTTGTTGTAGCCAAGTGATGCTGTACCTGTCATTGGTAGTGTCATTCCGAGTTTGATTTCTCTTGATGAGACTCCTACTGCCGCTTGCGCTGGGACTGCTGTAACAGCCAAGCTCACTGCGGCAAGTACCGCTGAAACTTTTATCAGTTTCCGGCGATTCATTGCTTTCATGTGTTTCCTTCCATCGAGGGTTTATTACGAGAGGTATTACTTTTACTTCTTTAACGCTAAGTGCTTTGCCTTTCGAGCGCGGTGTTGTTCAACCGGTCCATTTGGAACAAACAGAACAGTCAAAATCAGCAGTGCGCTCACCAAAAAGCCCGGCAAGTTCGTAGTCACTCGTTCAGAGCTACCAACACGGTGTGCCACCACATCGGCAATCTCTGGAATAGCGACCAGGACCACTGCCCCAATCATTGCGCCTCCAAGGGTAGTTAGGCCAGATAGAACTGCGCCTGCCAGGAGAGAAAATGAGAGGGCAAGGGGAAATGCGCTCGGGGAGACCGTTCCTATGGTCATAGAAAGCAACGCCCCGGCCAAACCGGCAATTCCCGCGCTGATTGTGAAGGCCAGGATCTTGGAGCGGGCGATATTGATGCCAGAGAGCTGGGCAGCGACCTCGTTGCCTCGAATCGCCCTCCATGTACGCCCGTATCGTGAGCCCAAAATATTTTTGATAATCCACATTGATATTAGTGCTGCAAGACCTGCAATCCAGAAAAACCATTTGTATTGTGTGAACTCTTCACCTAATGAAAGTGGTGGGAAACCAACATCAAAGAGAAGTCCTTGTTCACCACCTAGAACTGTAAATTGATTTGCAAGAGAAGGTAAACCAATTGCAAGAGCCAGGGTTGTTCCTGCCAAATATGGTCCTGATAAACGCGCAGCGGCCGCGCCAAGTAATGCGCCTCCGATTGCTGCGAGAAGAACTGCAACAACGAAACACAGAATAATTGGGAGTTTGAATTCAATACGAGTAACAGCTGCTGCATATGCACCTACTGCCATCAGTGCACCATGACCTAATGAAACTTGACCAGAATAACCCGTTAATAAAATTATTGATGAAATTGCAATGACGTATATCGCAATTGTTGCGCCTTGATAAACCCGTAGCTCATCCACCATGCCGCTGAGGAAGAAGAGAACAACTCCCCCAAGAATAAATAGGAAAATATCGCGAGATTGTTTTTTATGCACGACGGGCCGCCTTTGCACCAAATATACCTTGCGGGCGAATAAACAATACAGTTAACAGAATTACAAAAGGTGCAATAAAGAAAAGTCCACTACTTACATACATCAGCACAAATGCGATCATAAGTCCTAATACAAGTCCCCCGATTACTGCACCGATTAAACTATCCAAGCCCCCAATAACTGCAGCAATAAAACCTGAAACAAGAAGAAGTGAAAATTCAATCGAATCCGGAGACAACGTCCCATTGCCATTGACCGTCTGGAACATTCCAGCCACCGCACCTGCTGCTCCAGCCAGTGCCCATCCCAATGTGCGAACCCAATCAACTTTAATCCCAGACAAGCGTGCAATTTCTGGGGCATACGCCGATGCTCTTAGAGCTAGACCGATATTAGTTTTTTGGAAAACAATCGAAAGAATCAGCATTAAGACCAACACTGTTACAAGAATTAATAGCTTAAGTGGTGAGAAAACCAGCGTAGTACCATTAATTGTGAAGCCATCATTTGATATCGGGCCAACGATGCGCAGATCTTGACCACCCCAAATCATCGCTGAAATTGATCGAATAACACCTAATAAACCTAAAGTCGCAATAATTGGTGCAACTCCAGCAATAGGACCTGAGGAGCTGTGTTTTACTAGCAAACGAATCAAAATTATTTCAACGAGAGCTGCAACTAGCGCTCCACCAATCATCGCTACAGGCAGGGCAATCCAAAATGATCCCAGCCTTGAAACAGCTTCGTAGCCGAAATAAGTTGAAAGCAAAGCCATTCCTGCTTGGGCAAAGTTAACAACACGTGTGCTGCGCCAAACCAAAACCATTGAAATCGCCATCAAGGCATAAATGGTGCCTGCAGTGATGCCAATGAGGAATGTATTGAGTAGGTCCATGATTAATACCCCAAATATGCCGCGCGCACGGCAGGATCATCGATCAGCGCTTGGGCATGATTAATTGCGACAACTTTTCCAAGGTTGAGAACAATTCCAAGGTCTGCAATCTTTAAAGCTCCCATGGCATTTTGTTCAACTAATAAAACCGTTAAATTCATTGATGTTGTTAAGTCACGAATTGTTTGGAAAATCTGTTCAACAACCAGGGGTGCAAGGCCAAGAGATGGCTCATCTAATAGAAGTAGTTGCGGCTTTGCCATAATTGCCCGCCCAATAGCCAGCATCTGTCGTTCACCGCCGGATAGTGTGTCTGCACGCTGTTGAATACGCTCACCTAAACGTGGAAATATTGAAACTACTTGATCAATAGATTCTTTTGATTCTTTAGCATTGCGGCGCCAAATTGCACCTAGCTCTAAGTTCTCGCGCACTGTTAACTCTGGGATAACTGATTTACCTTCAGAAACATGTGAAATACCTCGGCGCACTAAGGCTTCAGGTTTAATCCCAACAATCTTTTCACCTTTCCACATTATTGAGCCATTGGTTGGGTTCTTGAGTCCAGAGAGAGTGCGCAGCAAAGTGGTTTTGCCCGCTCCATTTGAACCAATAATTGCCGCTAACTTGCCCGTTGGGACTGCAATTGAAACCTGGCTAATTGCACGTATCGCACCATGGTGGACAGTTAAGTTAGAAACATTCAGGCTCATTTAGGCACCTGTCCCCAAGTACGCAGCCATCACTGCTGGATCACGGCGCACTGTTTCAGAACTTCCGCTTGCAATAACTTCACCAAAGTTAAGAACATATAACTTGCTACACACTGACATAACAACATCCATATGGTGTTCAACAAGCAGTACTGACATAGATGCACTCAAATTTCGAATGAGAAGATTCATCCATTCAATATCTTGTGAACCCAAACCGCCCGCTGGTTCATCCAACATCAAGATCTTTGGTTCACTCACTAGCGCTCGAGCGATGGCAACTCGCTTTGTATCAGGATACGACAATGTATCTGCACGACGATTAGCTAAGCCGCCTGCATACACACGCTCTAGTGCACTAAAAGATCGTGTTCGAATCTCTTTTTCATCTTTACCACTTCGCCCTAGCGCTGCAGAAATCAAACCTGAATTTGCAAGATGGTGCGCGCCAACCATCACATTTTCAAGAACAGTTAAATCTCCAAATAATCCCACACCTTGTAATGTGCGAGATATTCCTAAATCAACTAAATTCGAAGTCTGTGGAAAATCCTGCTCTTTTCCATCTAAGAAAAACTTTCCAGAATCTGGCTTCACTAAGCCGCACAGTGCGTTAAACAAAGTTGTCTTGCCTGCGCCATTAGGTCCAATTAATCCAACAACCTCATTCTTACCAATCTCTAAATAAACATCATTGAGAGCGCGAAGTCCGCCGAAGGAGATGTTGACACCTTCGACACGCAGTGCTGCATTATTAGTAGACATGAGGTGAATAGATTCTAGGCACTCGGGGACCGATTCTTGTCACGATTTCATAATTTATTGATAACGAAGCGTTACCCCAATCATCGGCGGTGTATTCACCGTGAGAACCATCGCCAAAAACAACCACCCAATCACCTGAATTGGCGGTAGAGCTCACCCCTAAATCAACTACAAATTGATCCATAGAAACTCGCCCAATTATCGGAGCTCTCTTGCCGTCAATAAACACCCCTGCACCTTGTGCAATACGTGGAATTCCATCGGCGTAACCCATTGCAACCACGCCAAGTTTTGTCTCTTTTTCTGTTACCGCAGTTGCTCCATAACCAACTGGAGATCCAGCAGGAACATGCTTTACTAAATGTAATTTAGCTCGAAGTTGCATGACTGGCTTTAAACCTAATTTCTTACTATCCCCCATAGCTTTAACATCTGGGCTCAACCCATACATCGCAATACCTGTGCGCACCATGTCAAAAGCTGAGGCACTATCAAGGAGTGTGGCAGCCGAGTTAGACAAATGTTTGATCGGTGGATTGATCCCAGCGGTCTTTAACTGCTCGACCTTTTTATTGAAATCTTTGAGTTGATCAATATTTTGTTGCTGGCCTGCTTCATCAGCACGTGCAAAGTGAGAGAAAATTCCCACAACTTCTACTTTAGAAAAATCTGCCTTAAGGAGCTCGTTCCACTCATCTAGAAAACCACCACGTGTCATTCCTGTGTCGACTTCAATATGAATGCGTGGTTTATTAGGTAGTTTTGAAATCTCTTTAAGTGTTACCAAAGATGCAACTGCAACATCAATGTCATGTCTTGCAGCTGAATCAAAATCGGATCCTGGTGGAACCAACCACGCCAAAATTGGAATGCGAACACCATGCGCACGAAGCGCGACTGCTTCTTCTAGTAACGCCACGCCTAACCAATCGGCACCACTTTTCTCTGCTGCTAAACCAATTTCAACTAATCCATGACCGTAGGCATCTGCTTTTACAACAGCTAATAAATCAACTTTGGATGCAGATTTTAGAGTTGAAATATTTGAAGCAAGTGCAAGCAGATCAATGCGTGCTTCCGCGCGGTGTTCCATTAATTACGCTCCACAATCACCATTGCCGATGCGATACCGGCATCATGGGAAAGAGATAGGTGAACATGGGCCCCATCAACTAAATCAGCGATTTCACCGCGAAAGAGAAAAGCTGGTTTTCCACTCTCTAAATTAACAACTTCGGCCTCATGCCAGCTCAGGCCCTTGCCTGCGCTCAACGCTTTAGCCAGCGCTTCCTTAGCCGCAAATCGGGCAGCAAGTGAGTGAATTGGCTTGCTTTGTTCATTGATCGTGAATAGCTTTTCAAGCAATCCTGGTGTTCGTTCTAGTGAGGATTTAAATCGCTCGATATCAACGACATCAATGCCGATTCCATCAATCATGTCGTTGAGTCTAGTGCAGTTGGCTCTTTGAGGGAACGTAGCGATCAACGGCAATAACTGTCACAAGTAAGGCACTTCCTATAAAGAGGCCCCCTAATAAATCAGTAAACCAGTGAGTATGGCGAATGAGAGAAACGACGCAAACTGTCAATGAAATCGTTACTACCCCGGCACTGGCTAAGCGGCCTTGATATCTATCTACCTTTGCATATCTATAAATTAGGTATGCCAATATACCCCACGATAAGACTGCATTAGATGCATGCCCACTTGGATAAGACATTCCACCAGCATGCAATAAATCAAAACCATCGCGGGGTTTAGTTCTTCCTAAGATTAATTTGGAAGTTCCAACGACTAAATTTAACATTATCAATGAAAGAAAAGCTAAATTCAAAGGTCGCCACGTCTTAAACTTATAAGCAATAAATAAGGCGGCTAGAATTAAAACAGTTGCTGTTAATCCACGTAGGCCTAAGTCATCTAATCTGCGAAGAATAAATCCAGCAAAACCCTCAAATTGCGGTTTTGGATCACTATTAATCTTCTTGTCATATTCAACTAAAGGACCAAAAGTAAGTACTTGCTGTGTAACCAAGAGAAAACCGGCAAAGAGAAATAAGGACCAGCGCAAGGCGCGATCCATCTGTTTTCTGCGAAGTTGAGTTTCTATTTGCATTTATTCAACTGTAACTGATTTAGCCAAGTTTCTTGGCTGATCAACATCATTGCCACGTGCAACTGCCATCTCATAGGCGAAAACCTGCAGAGGAACTGTTGCTAATACTGGCTGGAAAAGAGCCGGAACCACCGGAATACGAATAATGTGCTCTGCACCTTCAACATGGGCGCCTTCTTCAGCGATAACAATGACTCGAGCACCACGAGCTTTTACTTCTTGGATGTTGCTGAGCATTTTTTCATCCAGTGCGTTTTCATGTCCGGCAGGCAAGATTGCAATCACTGGTGTGCCCTGATCAATTAAGGCAATCGGACCATGCTTGAGTTCTCCGCCAGCAAAGCCTTCGGCGTGAATGTAAGCAAGTTCCTTTAACTTAAGCGCACCTTCGAGTGCAACTGGGTATCCAATATTTCTACCTAAGAACAAGACAATATTGTTCTCGGCGAAACTGCGTGTAAGTGCGCGTAGTGGCTCTACAGTTTCAAGAATCTGTTCAATCTTTCCTGGTAGCTCCAAAAGCTCTTTATACAAGCTCTCTACTTCGGCATCTTTAAGTGCGCCATTTACTTGCGCTAAGTGAAGTCCAATCAAGTAAACCGCCACCATCTGCGTTAATAGCGCTTTAGTAGAAGCAACCGCAATCTCAGGGCCAGCATGGGTATATAACACCGCATCTGATTCGCGTGGAATCGTTGAAGAGTTTGTATTACAAATCGCTAATACTCGACCACCAGCAGCCTTGGCATGGCGCACAGCCATCAATGTGTCCATAGTTTCACCTGATTGTGAAATAGCGATAACTAAAGTTCCTGCATCGATGATTGGATCGCGATATCTAAACTCACTAGCAATCTCTACCTCCACTGGAATCTTTGCCCACTTTTCAATTGCATACTTAGCAACTAAACCTGCGTGATAAGCCGTTCCACATGCAATAACAGTAATTTTCTTCAATGCTCTAATTTCATCAGTGCTCATGCGCAGCTCATCTAGAACTATCTGCTTGTTATCACTTAAGCGACCAATCAAAGTATCAGCCACAGCCTTTGGTTGTTCAAAGATTTCTTTGAGCATGAAGTGCGTAAAGCCACCCTTTTGAGCAGCACTTGCATCCCACGTTATTTGATACTCCTTAGGTGCTACTTCTTTGCCCTCTAAATCAGTAATTTTCACCGATGTCGGAGTCATGGTTACAACTTCATCTTGGCCAAGCTCTATTGCGCGCTTGGTGTAATCGATAAAGGCTGCAACATCTGAGGCCATAAAGTTCTCGCCATTGCCCAAACCAACTACCAATGGAGAATTTCTTCGCACACCAACCACAACCTCTGGGGCATCCCCATGGATTGCAAGAAGAGTAAATGAGCCTCGCAAGGCTTTAACTGCCTCGCGCATTGCAGCTGGTAAATCTCCACCATGTTTTTTGCGCAAATCACTCAGCAAATGTGCAACTGACTCAGTATCTGTTTCAGAAGAAAACTTATGTCCGCGAGCCTCTAACTCTTTTCGCAGTTCTGAATAGTTCTCAATAATTCCATTGTGGATAACGGCTAATTTGCCTTCGTTATCAACATGAGGATGAGCGTTGTGATCAGTAGGCCCGCCATGTGTAGCCCAACGCGTGTGGCCGATTCCAGAGTGGACTACGGGAAGGGATGCATCTAAAGAGCTTTCAAGATTTGAAAGTTTTCCAGCCTTCTTTTCAATAAAAAGTTTTCCTGGGGTTCCAAGTGCGATTCCAGCAGAGTCATAGCCACGGTATTCAAGTCGGCGTAAACCTTCGATCAGGGGCGTTGCTGCAGATTGTGGCCCTGTGTAACCCACAATTCCGCACATAGATTCTTACCCCAGTTCGCTTTTTACAATGTCTGCAAGTTCTCTAGCAACTTCTTGGGCAAGGCTATCACTGGCGGCTTCAACCATGACTCTCACAAGGGCTTCAGTACCAGATGCACGAAGTAATACACGCCCACTATCAGCCAAGCGAGCTTGAGCCGCTTTCACCGCTACTGCAATAACAGCAGAATCTGCCAACTTATCTTTGTGAACATCTTTAACATTGATCAAAACTTGTGGGAAACGAACCATTGCTGCTGCAAGTTCTTGCAAAGTCTTTTCCGTACGAACTACCTCTTGAAGCAGTTGCAATGCAGTCAAAATCCCATCGCCCGTATTTGCAAGATCGCGCATGATGACGTGCCCTGATTGTTCCCCGCCCAATGAATAATCATTTGCAATCATGTTTTCAAGAACGTAGCGATCTCCAACAGGGGTAGTAACCACATCAATTCCTGCATCTTTCATGGCATGCATGAAACCAAGATTGCTCATCACTGTGCTAACAACTGTGTTGCCCTTTAACTTGCCACGCGCTTTAAAACCACGGGCCAATAAAGTCAGAATATGATCGCCATCAATTTCATTTCCAGCAGCATCAATTGCTAAGCAGCGATCGGCATCACCATCATGGGCGATACCAACATCGGCGCCTTCTTTAAGAACTGCAGCACGAAGTTGGTGAAGGTGAGTGGAACCGCAATCATCATTAATGTTCCAACCATCTGGCTGATTAAAGATGGCAACTACTTCAGCGCCTGCGCGGCGATATGCTTCAGGTGCGACAAAGGATGATGCACCATTGGCACAATCCACAACGATCTTTAAGCCCTTAAGTGGAGTTTCAACTGATGCAAGCAAGTGCTTTAAATAACGCTCAGTGGCACTGTCATCATTGATTGCACGTCCCACATTTTTACCTATTGGACGTTCCCAATCTTCACCCATGCGCGCTTCAATACGAGCTTCAATGGCATCATCTAACTTGCCACCACCGCGGGCGAATAACTTAATTCCATTATCTGGCATTGGATTATGTGAAGCACTAATCATGACACCAAGGTCTGCCTTTGATTCGGCGACAAGATGAGCAATTGCTGGGGTAGGTAATACGCCAACGCGATAAACATTAATTCCAGCACTGGTTAAACCAGCAACAACAGCTGCTTCTAAGAACTCACCAGATGCGCGTGAGTCTTGACCCACAATTGCCGTTGGGCGATGGTCCTTATTTGATGAGCTTTCAACCAATATATGTGCAGCTGCAACAGAGACATCTAGGGCAAGTTCTGCAGTTAAATCACGATTGGCTAAGCCACGAATTCCATCAGTACCAAAGAGCGCCATTGGAACTCCTCTGCTAGAAAGTGTGAATTAACGCTTGCTGTATTGAGAACGCTTACGTGCCTTCTTAAGACCGTACTTCTTGCGCTCGATAACACGTGCATCACGTGAAAGGAATCCAGCTTTCTTTAACGCTGGACGGTTTGCTTCTTCATCAATCTGGTTAAGTGAACGTGCAACGCCTAGACGTAGTGCACCAGCTTGACCAGAAACTCCGCCCCCATTGATACGGGCGAAGACATCGTATGAATTTTCTGCACCAACAGTGCGGAATGGTTCTGACACTAGTTGTTGGTGAACCTTATTTGGGAAATAGTTTTCAAGAGTCTTTCCATTAACTACCCACTTGCCGCTACCTGGAACTAAGCGAACACGTGCAACTGCCTCTTTACGACGACCTGTTCCGCGACCTGGAGCCTTGATAGCTGGGCGGTTAGTTGCTGGTGCTGGAGTTGAAGAAGAGTATGAAGTAGGAACTTCGGCCTCATCGAGATCGAAAGCTGTTGTGTTCTCTGACATTGTCATCCCTTACTTCACGATTTGTGAAACTTGATCGAATACATATGGTGTTGGTGCTTGTGCTGCGTGTGGGTGATTTGGTCCCGCATAAACCTTAAGCTTTGAAGCGATATCGCGACCAAGACGGTTCTTAGGAATCATTCCCTTAATAGCCTTTTCAACTGCGCGAGTTGGGTGCTTCTCAAGAAGTTCGCCGTACACAGTTGAAGTTAAACCGCCTGGGAAACCTGAGTGATGGTGAGCCCACTTCTGCTTTACCTTGTTTCCAGAAAGTGCAATCTTTTCAGCGTTAATGACGATAACGAAGTCACCCATGTCCATGTGTGGTGCAAATGTTGGCTTGTGCTTTCCACGAAGTAGAACGGCAGCATGTGTTGCAAGACGGCCCAAGACCACATCTTGTGCATCGATGATGTGCCACTTACGGACTGCATCACCAGCTTTTGGACTGTATGTACGCACGCTATTGCCTACCTTCTTATTCGTTGATTACTGCCAAGCCCCTTTTAAGGGCAGAGGATTAGGGTACCCGTGCAGCGCGAATGGGTCAAAATGGCCTCATTCTGAGTAGTCCACCTGGCGCAAAGTCAGGCCCCGAGATGGAAAAACAAGGGAATCTGAGATCCGCTCTTTATTCTCCAAGGTGGCTTGAATCCAATCAGAGCCAAAGCGCCCCTCTGCAACGCAGACAGCTGCCCCAACAAGATTTCGCACCATGGAATAGCAAAATGAATCAGCAGCTAGTTCAGCAACCAAAATTCCTTCGCTATTTCGAACCCAATCAAATCTCACCAGGTTTCGAATGGTTGTACTGCCTTCACGGAATTTGCAGTACGCCGCAAAATCATGTTCGCCGACCATTAAGGCACTGGCGGAATTGAGGAGTTCAACATCTAGGGTGCGATACCAGGGCGTAATATCAAAGCGGTTGATGGGTGGAACCGCTTTATTGCCATCCATAATCTTGTATGTGTAATACCTACGGGTTGCAGAAAAGCGAGCATGAAAAGCCCCAGTTACAACTGCCACATTGTTTATGCGAATATCTTCATCCAGCATTCGATTTAACTTGAAAGCTAACTCATCAAGGCTTGTGGTCTCTGGGACATCAACATGGATTACTTGCCCAGTTGCATGAACTCCAGCATCAGTACGCCCGGCAACAAATGTTTCAATGGTGCTTTGCGTAATAGTTGAAAACGCCTTCTCAAACTCTTCCTGGACTGTGCGGCGATCAGGTTGTTTAGCCCAGCCTGAATAATTAGAGCCGTCATAGGCTAAATCAATCCGTAAACGAAGAAACCCACTCTCTGGGTAGAGAGTGGGTTCCGTCATGAGAATGAATTTCTAAGGTTTTAGACTTAGTTATCTTTCTCAGTTAAAACTTCGATTACTGCCATAGGTGCATTGTCACCCTTGCGAGGACCGACCTTAGTAATGCGTGTGTATCCACCATTACGTGCAGCAAAGCGTGGACCGATTACAGTGAAAAGAGTGTGTACAACGCTCTTATTTGAAATCTGAGCCATGACTTGGCGACGTGCAGGAAGATCACCCTTCTTAGCGAAAGTTATTAACTTTTCCGCTAATGGACGCAGGCGCTTAGCCTTTGCCTCGGTTGTTGTGATCTTGCCATGCTCAAATAACTGCTCTGCAAGAGTGCGTAGGAGTAAGCGTTCGTGTGATGGGCCTGAACCCAAACGAGGACCTTTACTTGGTTTTGGCATTTCTTTTTCTCCTAGGCCTGATCTGCATCGACGAAGTCATCGTCAACTGCTGCGTTGTAGTTTTGGTGCTGAGTTGGATCAAATCCAGCTGGGCTGTCCTTAAGAGACATTCCCATTGAGACAAGCTTTGCCTTGACCTCATCAATTGATTTTGAACCAAAGTTACGGATATCAAGTAGATCAGCCTCTGAACGACCAACCAACTCACCAACTGTGTGAATGCCTTCGCGCTTCAAGCAGTTGTATGAACGAACTGTGAGATCAAGATCTTCGATTGGAAGAGCAAGATCAGCAGCTAGAGCAGCATCCATAACAGATGGCCCCATCTCGATACCTTCAGCATCAAGATTAAGTTCGCGTGCTAGACCAAATAGTTCAACCAATGTGCGGCCCGCTGATGCAACAGCATCGCGTGGCTTCATTGATGACTTAGTTTCTACATCTACAACAAGGCGATCGAAGTCTGTGCGCTGTTCAACGCGAGTAGCTTCTACCTTGTATGTAACCTTCAAAACTGGTGAATAGATTGAGTCAACAGGAA
>CALBFE010000072.1 GCA_937888825.1 uncultured Actinomycetes bacterium
CATCCCTTCCGAATAGGACTTTTGAACCATTAATGAACGGCGCACATCTGGGTGCTTAATGATGGTCACGCGTGGTGAGGCTTTGTCATTCATTACCTTCATATCCCCGCCCTGCACACGCTCTTTGGCATATGAGAGAGCTTGTTGATATCCGGCAGAAAGTGTTGCAATAGCTTTAGTTCCAACCATCATGCGGGCAAACTCAATAACTTTAAACATCTGTGCAATGCCTTCATGCACTTCACCTAATAGATAGCCAACTGCCGGCTCATGCTCACCTAATTGAACTTCACAGGTGGCAGAAATATTCAGGCCCATTTTGTCTTCAAGGGATGCAACAAAGACTCCATTGCGCTTTCCAAGCTCACCTGTTTCAAAATCAAACATAAACTTAGGAATTAAAAATAGTGAAAGACCTTTAGTTCCTGGACCGCCACCTTCACGGCGAGCAAGAACAAAGTGCATAACATTGTCATAGAAGTCAGCATCCCCTGAAGTGATGTAGCGCTTTGTGCCAGTGATGTGCCATGTACCATCGCCTTGATCAACAGCCTTGCTACGACCAGCACCAACGTCTGAACCAGCATCTGGTTCAGTCAACTGCATCGTCGCACCCCAGTGCTTTTCAACCATGTGCTTTGCAATCTTCTTTTGTTCTGGTGTTCCAAGAACATATGCAACTTGAGCAAATGAGTAGCCTGATGCATAAAGGTGGACTCCAGGATTTGAACCTAAAACCATTTCAGCAATTGCCCAGCGCACTGAAGGAGGAATCTTCATTCCACCCAGTTCAACAGGTGCATCTAAGCGCCACCACTCACCATCAACGTAAGCTTTGTAAGATTTGATGAAAGATGCTGGCAGATTTACATTTCCAGTTTCTTTATTAAGAACGGCGCCAACACGATCGCCTTCAACAAAAGATTCGGCAAGATCGTTCTCACACAAGCGCTTCATCTCTTCCAACATGCCCATTGCGGTGTCGCGATCAAGATCTGCGTACAAAGATGTACCCATAACTTTCTCGCGCCCCAAAAGGTCAAAGAGGCAGAATTCAATATCTCGCAGGTTGGCTGTGTAATGGCTCATGGGCAAATAATGCTACCCGCCAGTAACTTGTGCAACTCTATTGAGCCTATTTCGATGCCCCGTTGGCCCTCTAATCCAAGATAGGGTCAGCGCGTGCTACTAAGTGATCGCGACATCCTCGCCGAAATCAAAGCAGGCCGGGTTGGCTGCGAGCCATTCCATGAGGC
>CALBFE010000073.1 GCA_937888825.1 uncultured Actinomycetes bacterium
AGCCGATTACTACCGCCACGGTGGAATCATGCAGTACGTTCTTCGCTCGCTCTTAAACGCATAAGCGCCTAAACTTAGCGCCATGTTGAGCCAGATTAACTCCCCAGCCGATTTGGTTGCACTCTCTCAGGAAGATCTCATTGAACTCAGTGCAGAGATTCGAGCACTACTGATTGAAAAAGTCTCAAAGACTGGTGGCCACTTAGGCCCAAACTTGGGTGTCGTGGAACTTACGGTTGCAATTCACAGAGTTTTTGAATCTCCTAAGGATGTTATTGTCTTTGATACAGGGCATCAATCCTATGTTCACAAAATGTTAACTGGTCGTGGTGGTGCTTTTGATACTTTGCGCCAGCGAGGTGGAATTTCTGGATATCCAAATCGCAGAGAAAGCGAACACGATGTCATTGAAAATTCACATGCCTCAACCGCACTTTCATGGGGCGATGGAATTTCTAGAGGTTTCTCATTGCAAGGTGCCAAGGATCGACATGTAGTAGTGGTAGTTGGAGATGGCGCACTTACAGGCGGCATGTCTTGGGAAGCTTTGAATAATATTGCCCCTGAACAAAAGAGAAACCTAGTCATTGTCATAAATGACAATGAGCGCTCTTATTCACCAACTATTGGTGGAGTTGCCACCTATCTTTCAACTTTGCGTGTAACGAGTGGATATGAGAAGTTCCTTGATTGGGGCAAAGAGGTTCTTCATAAGACCCCAGTTGTTGGCATGCCAATCTATGAAACTCTGCATGGAATGAAAAAGGGAATTAAAGACATTGTTGCGCCTCAAGGCATGTTTGAAGATTTGGGTCTTAAGTATCTTGGCCCGATTGATGGACATGACATTGCTGCGATGGAAAGAGCTTTGCGCCAAGCTAAGGAGTATGGCGCGCCAATTCTTCTCCATGCCATAACTGAAAAAGGTAAGGGTCATAAGCCCGCCGTTGCAGATGAAGCTGAGAAGTTCCATGCCGTAGGAGTCATTGATCCTGAATCAGGGGAGCCTCTAGCAAAGAGTGGAACTTCCTGGACAAAGGTATTTGCTCAAGAATTAGTTGAAATTGGAAAGACACGTAAAGATATTGTGGCAATTACTGCTGCAATGCTTGGTCCAACAGGCTTAGATCAATTCCAAACTGCATATCCAGAGCGCACGATTGATGTGGGCATCGCTGAGCAACATGCGGTAACAAGTGCAGCAGGTTTAGCTTTCACGGGCCTACATCCAGTAGTTGCGGTGTATTCAACATTCCTTAATCGCGCTTTTGATCAATTACTTTTAGATGTTGCCCTGCATAAGGCAGGAGTCACTTTTGTTCTAGATCGCTCAGGTGTAACTGGTGATGATGGACCATCTCACCACGGTATTTGGGACTTGGCATTAACTGGAATTGTTCCAACTATGCATGTTGCCGCCCCTAGAGATGGTGCACGCCTTAAGGAACTATTGCGCGAGGCTGTTGAGATCAATGATGCGCCATCAATGGTGCGCTTTCCAAAGGGTGCGGTTCAAGAAGATATCCCTGCATTCGAGCGGTGTGATGGCATCGATGTCCTCTATCGCGGAGAGAGTGCGGATGTTTTGATGATTAGTGTTGGAGCGATGGCTGCAATTGCAGTTGAAGCTGCATCATCTGCTTATCGCGAAGGCGTTGGAGTAACAGTCATTGATCCACGTTGGGTGAAGCCATTGCCAGAGTCTTTGGTACGTATGGCAGAGCGCTATAAGAGTGTTGTTGTTCTAGAAGATGGAATTAGACATGCTGGAATTGGAAGTTCAATCTCTGAAATGTTTAGAGATGCAGGCGTACTGATTCCACTTCATTCCATGGGCGTTCCGCTGGAGTTTATTGAACACTCAAAGCGTGGTGAGATCATGAGCGATATTGGAATTACAGCTCAAAACATTTCACGCAGTGTTGTTGAATGGAGCAGCGCTCTTAAGGAAGAGATGCAATTCCCTTCGGATGAAAACGCTGACCGCAAGCAGCCTCG
>CALBFE010000074.1 GCA_937888825.1 uncultured Actinomycetes bacterium
CTTTCATATTGAAGTGGGTTGTCGCATGGACGGCCCAAGCAACATCACTCACTATTGGTTTTTTGGTTCCAGGAATTCTTTTACTAACTGTTCCCTTTTTCGCTAAAGCTCTTAAGAGCGTTTGAGCCAAATAGTTGCAAGCGGTGGAACTTTAATCGCGCCAGCTAATTGGGCTGCATCATTGATAACAACAGGTTCATTTGTGATACCACTTCCGCCATATGCTAAATCATCGGTATTAAGAACTTCTGTCCATGTGCCCGTAGTTGGGAATGGCAAAGTGTAGTTCTCATGTGGCATAGGAGAAAAGTTAGTAATCGCAACAAAGGGTGTTCCTTGATCATCCCAGCGCGCAAAGGCAACTACATTGGCAGCGCCATCATTTTCAACTAGCCAAGTAAAACCTTCAGGAGAAGTGTCCTTTTCCCAAAGAGCTGGAACTTGTCTGTAGAGGGCATTGATTTCAGCCACACACTTTTGAACTCCTTGATGCTCACCATACTCAGTTAAATACCACTGGAGTCCAGCGTTTTCGTCCCACTCATCATTTTGTGCAAATTCACTTCCCATAAACAATAACTTCTTACCTGGATGCGCCCACATAAATCCATAAAGCGCGCGCAACGTTGCAGTCTTTTGCCAGCGATCTCCTGGGAACTTATTAACTAACTGACCTTTTCCATGCACAACTTCATCATGGGAGAGAGGAAGCATGAAGTTCTCACTCCATGCATAAAGAATTGAAAAAGTTACTTCGTTGTGGTGATAGATACGGTGTATAGGATCATGCTGCAAATATTCCAAGACATCATGCATCCAACCCATGTTCCACTTAAAGCCAAAGCCAAGACCACCAGATGATGTGTCACGTGTGACGCCAGACCATGCAGTTGATTCTTCAGCAATCATCATAATACCTGGGTGGGTTTTATAGGCCGTGGAAGTAGCTTCTTGCAGGAGCTGCACAGCTTCTAAATTCTCACGATCGCCATTCTTATTTGGCAACCATTCGCCCTCTTTGCGTGAATAATCCAAATAGAGCATAGAAGCAACGGCATCAACGCGCAATCCATCGATGTGATACTCGGTGAGCCAATAGAGCGCACTTGCAACGAGAAAATTACGGACTTCATTTCGACCAAAGTTAAAGATAAGAGTTCCCCAGTCAGGGTGTTCTCCTAAACGTGGATCTGAGTGCTCATAGAGTGCGGTGCCATCAAATTTAGCCAGCGCCCACTCATCTTTAGGAAAGTGGGCAGGAACCCAATCCAAAATAACTCCAATACCTGCAGCATGCAGTGCATCAACTAAGAATTTGAAATCATCAGGGGAGCCAAAGCGAGAAGTTGGCGCAAAGAATGAAGTTACTTGATAGCCCCATGAAGGTCCGTAAGGGTGTTCGGTGACTGGCAAGAATTCAACGTGAGTAAAACCTTGAACACGAACGTAGTCAACTAATTCAAGTGCAAGTTCGCGATAAGAAAGTCCTAACTTCCATGAACCTAAGTGCACTTCATAAACTGAAACAGGGGAACGCCATGATTCAAACTTCGTGCGCTTATTAATCCAATCAGAATCACTCCACATATAACTAGACTCTTCGACAATTGATGCAGTCAGTGGAGGAATCTCAGTTGCGCGTGACATCGGATCGGCATGATCCACCCAACGCCCGTCTATGCCACAAATTGCAAACTTATATCTTGTCCCAACCCCAAGATCTGGAATAAAGATCTCCCAGATGCCAGATGAACCAATACGAAGCATGTGGTGTGTGTTTTTATCCCAGAAATTGTGATCACCAATGAGTGAAACAGCTTGAGCATTAGGTGCCCATACAGAAAAAGCAGTGCCTAAAAGCTCTTGCGCGCCATCTCGGCGAATATGGGCACCGAGTGCTTTCCATAACTGTTCATGGCGGCCTTCGGCAATTAAATAAAGATCAAGCTCTCCTAAAGTTGAGTGTGGGTTAAGGAAAGAGGCAGGTTCAATATGAAAGGCGGAATCTTTTTTAGTAAATCTTGAAAAGATCCCCATTTCTTAGAGCTTTACTTGGCAGATGTGGGCAACTTTGCCAATTGGGCGTGTGGGATCGAGCTGAATGAACTGATGCTCAGACCAATCAAAGCTTTTGCCATCGAGAAGATCTTTAACCTCAAAAGACCCTTCAAGACCTAGTGCGTTCATATCCCAGTGAACAATTGTGCCTTGAGCAAAGGAAGGATCAAGATTTACTACAACAAGAATTAAGTTCTTACCTTCGCGCTTGGAATAAGCAATAATCGCTTCAGATTCGGTGTTGTGAAAAACTAAATTGCGAAGTTGTTCTAGGGCTGGATTAGCCTTGCGAATTGCATTGAGCTGGGTAATAAATGGCGCGAGGGTGAGACCCTTTTTTGCTGCCCCTTCCCAATCACGCACTTTGATTTCGTACTTCTCTGAATCTAAATACTCTTCGTCACCTTCTTTAAATGGTCGATGCTCATAGAGTTCAAAACCGGCATACATTCCCCAAGAAGGCGTAAGAGTTGATGCAAGTACTGCGCGCAGCGCAAACATCGCTGGATTGCCGCTTTGAAGGTGGAAAGGATTGATATCTGGCGTGTTAACCCAGAAATTAGGACGAAAGAATGCAGATGTTTGTTGTGCAACTTCTTGGCCATATTCAGTTAGCTCTGATTTGCTGGTGCGCCAAGTGAAATATGTATATGACTGGTGAAAACCGGCTTTACCAAGTGCATGCATCATTGCTGGTGCTGTAAAGGCTTCAGCCAAAAAGATTACTTCTGGGCTTTCTCTGCGCACGATATCGAGTAAATCCTGCCAGAAATGAACTGGTTTGGTGTGTGGATTATCCACACGAAAAATCTTTACGCCCTTTAATACCCATAAGCGGATGATGCGTAGTACTTCATCTCTAATACCTTCATAGTCATCATCAAAGTTAATGGGATAAATATCTTGATACTTCTTTGGTGGGTTTTCAGCATAAGCAATAGTTCCATCGCTACGCTTGTTAAACCATTGAGGATTACTCTTCACCCACGGATGATCAGGAGATGTTTGCAAAGCTAGATCTAAAGCAATCTCTAATCCAGATTTCTTTGCAGCTACAACAAAGTTTTCGAAATCCTTCATAGTTCCAAGTGCTGGATTAATCGCATCATGGCCACCATCTGAGTTACCGATAGCCCATGGCACTCCAGGATCAGTCGGAGAAGCAGTTAAAGAGTTATTTGGTCCCTTGCGGTGGGCAAGACCAATGGGATGAATAGGTGGCAGATATAGAACATCAAAGCCCATTGCAGCAACGGCCGGTAAGCGCTTCGTTGCGGTGATAAATGTTCCAGAGGTAATTGTTCCATCAGTATTTTTTACTGCGCCTTCACTTCTAGGAAAGAACTCATACCAAGAACCAACAAGTGCGCGTTCACGATCAGCACGGATGGGATATTTTTCAGTTGAGCCATACACCGTGCGATATTGCGAAGTACTGTCAGCTTCAATAATAAAGAAGTAATCACCTTGGGCTGGAACGGTTATAGAGCCTTCATATCGGTTAGTTCCCGGCCATACTTCTTTCATATCCCCACGAGATACCACTTTGCCTTGTGAATCATGTAAAACGACTTGGGCACCTAGTTTTTCATGACCCTCAATGACAGCCGTTGCACTGACTTGAATTCTTTCTCCGGCAACTGCTTTAACAGGTAGAAATTCTCCTCCAAAGTAAACCGCGGGGGAGATATCGCTAATTGCAATTCTAGAGATCAACCTGATCCTTCTGTATTGCCAGCATCTGCAGCTAAGACATCGTCGATACGATACTTTTCCATGGCCCTAATGACAACGCTTGCCTTGATATCACCTTGATTACTTAGTTGCTGCAACACGGCAACTGCGATTGATTCTGCATCAACTTTGAAGTGACGACGCAATGCACCACGTGTATCTGATAATCCAAAGCCATCAGTTCCAAGTGAATAGAAGGGAGCTTCCACCCAAGGCGCAACTTGATCTTGAACTGAGCGCATGTAATCGCTCACCGCAATAACTGGGCCTTTATGTCCATCTAACTTCTTTGAAATGTATGCACGTCGCATATCTTTTGGATTAAGCAGATTATGACGATCAGTTTCAAGTCCATCACGGCGAAGTTCATTCCATGAAGTAACTGACCAGACAGAGGCTTTAACACCCCAGTCATCGGCAAGAAGTTGTTGAGCCTTGAGAGCCCAGTTCACTCCAACACCTGAGGACAAAATCTGTGCTGATTTCTTGCGCGATTTAGCTGCAG
This sequence comes from uncultured Actinomycetes bacterium, assembly GCA_937888825.1. Classification (GTDB taxonomy): domain Bacteria; phylum Actinomycetota; class Actinomycetes; order Nanopelagicales; family Nanopelagicaceae; genus Planktophila. The sequence continues at coordinate 4,298 of CALBFE010000074.1, forward strand.
GGGAGTAAAGATAAATTCCCTTAAGCAAACCATCCACGTCCAGATTTTCAGGCTCAGCTGGATGCACATACGGCTCGTTATAAACAGTTACGTAGTAATAAATGTTTTCGCTGTTTTCCCCATACATGCGCCGCAAACCATCTTTAACAATATGTCCAAGTTCAAATGCGAACGCTGGATCATAAGCAACTACAGCTGGGTTGGTTGATGCAAGAAGAGGTGAATGACCGTCTTCATGCTGTAAACCTTCACCGTTAAGTGTGGTGCGACCAGCAGTTGCTCCGACTACAAAGCCGCGAACCAACTGATCTGCTGCGGCCCAGAAAGCATCACCTGTGCGCTGGAAACCAAACATTGAGTAGAAGATATAAATAGGAATCATTGGTTCATCATGAGTAGAGTAAGAAGAACCCACTGCCGTAAATGATGCAACAGATCCTGCTTCATTAATTCCTTCGTGAAGAATCACACCAGTAGTTGATTCCTTGTATGACAACATCAATTCACGATCAACTGCTGCATATTGCTGGCCATTAGGTGAATAAATTTTTAACGTTGGGAACAATGAATCCATACCGAATGTGCGGGCCTCGTCAGGAATGATTGGAACAATACGTGCACCAAGTCCTGGATCTTTTACTATGTCTTTGAGCATGCGCACAAAGGCCATAGTTGTTGCAATCTCTTGATGGCCAGAACCGCGCTTAGCTGATTCATAGACAGAGTCATCAGGTTGAGTAAGTGGGCGCGAAATTGCACGGCGGCGAGGGATAGATCCGCCCAGCGCAGCGCGGCGCTCAGTCACGTACTGCGCTTCTGGAGAATCAGGGGCTGGCTTGAAATAAGGAGGTAAGTACTTATCTAACTTCTCATCTGGAATATCTAGATGCAATGTGTCGCGGAACTGCATGATGTCTTCAAGAGACATCTTCTTCATCTGGTGAGTTGAGTTACGACCTTCAAAACTTGAACCAAGAGTCCAACCCTTAATGGTCTTAGCCAAAATAACTGTTGGGCGACCATTATCTTGAGTTGCTGCTGTGTATGCAGCAAATAACTTCTTGTAGTCATGCCCACCGCGCTTTAAGCCCCAAATCTTTTCATCAGACCAATCAGCAACCATTGCTGCAGTGCGAGGGTCGCGACCGAAGAAGTTCTCGCGAACGTATGCGCCAGATTCGGCTTTAAAGGTTTGGTAATCCCCATCTAGAGTCTTATTCATTAAGTTAACTAGAGCGCCTTCGCGATCTTGGGCCAAAAGTGGATCCCACTCTCTACCCCAAACAACCTTAATAACATTCCAGCCGGCACCGCCAAAGATTGATTCAAGCTCTTGAATGATTTTGCCGTTTCCGCGAACCGGACCATCTAGACGTTGCAAGTTACAGTTAACAATAAAAGTTAGGTTGTCGAGTTTTTCACGTGTTGCTAAACCAATAGCACCTAATGTGTCGACTTCATCTACTTCACCATCCCCAAGAAATGCCCAGACACGTTGATCACTTGTGTCCTTAATCCCACGGTTGTGTAAGTAACGATTAAAGCGTGCTTGATAGATAGCATTGATTGGCCCAATTCCCATTGACACTGTTGGGAACTGCCAAAAATCTGGCATCAAACGTGGGTGAGGATAAGAAGAAAGTCCGCCAGCTGGATGTGAAAGCTCTTGACGGAAACCATCGAGCTGATCTTCAGTTAAACGACCTTCAAGATATGCACGTGCATACATTCCCGGACTTGCATGTCCTTGGAAAAAGATTTGATCTCCACCACCTGGATGATCTTGTCCCCGGAAGAAGTGATTAAAACCAACTTCATAGAGGGCAGCAGATGAAGCATACGTAGAGATGTGTCCGCCAACGCCAACACCTGGGCGCTGTGCACGGTGCACCAACATTGCAGCATTCCAGCGATTGATTGCGCGGATATTGCGTTCAATACCTTCATCTCCAGGAAAAGATGGTTCATGTTCTGGAGAAATAGTGTTCATGTAGTCGGTTGTGCGAAGGGCAGAAAGTCCAATATTTTTCTCATGAGCACGCTTTAAAAGGCTGAGCATTAAATAGCGAGCGCGAACAGGTCCGGCGTTAGCTAGAGCGGCATCAAAGGAGGCCTGCCATTCGGCGGTCTCTGAAGGGTCGGTATCAACTAACTGGTCGATAATCTGATCGGGCGCCTCAAAGGTTTCGCTCATGGTGCCTATTCTTGCGCGAACTGACCAGTAAGTCGAAATGGAGCAGCCATACCACTTGTGTAAGGGGCGCAGATTGTGTGGAATTAGCCTGTGCCAGAGCGTATGGGGTTTAAGGAGGGTGACCTAGTTCTAGAGGTCGGCCGTTCTGGCGGCTGTGATGAGGGGCTTCGCAATCAACTCTGCGCCATTACTACAACAGATTTCGTTGATAGTAATGCACATGAAGTCGTTGACGGCGTAATTATTTGGTGGCGCGATGGTGATGGCGATCTAGTTGATGAATTAATGGATGCCCTCACCTACTTAAGTGAAACTGGACCTATCTGGGTGTTAACTCCCAAGGTTGGTCGCGATGGACATGTTGAACCCAGTGACATTCAAGATGCTGCCCCCACTGCTGGCTTAAGTCAGACATCATCTTTTTCAATTGCAGCTGACTGGTGTGCTACTCGTCTGGTGGCACGTAAAGTGGGTAAACGGTAGATTTGGCGCTATGACTCTAACAATTGGCCAAGCCGCTCCAGATTTTGAAGTTCTCAACCAACATGGTGAGAAAACTTCACTTTCATCATTTAAAGGTGAAAAGAATGTTGTCCTTCTTTTCTATCCCTTTGCATTCTCAGGTATTTGCACGGGTGAACTGTGTGCACTACGTGATGATTTAGCAGCCTTTCAAAACGACAACGTTGAATTGCTAGCAATCTCATGTGATCCTATGTATGCACAGCGTGCATTTGCCGAAGCTGAAGGTTATAAGTTCCCAGTACTTGCTGACTTCTGGCCACATGGCGCAGTAGCTAAGGCTTATGGCGTATTTGAAGAATCACGTGGTTGCTCAACGCGTGGAACTTTTGTGATCGACAAGGAAGGCATCTTGCGCTGGCAAGTAGTCAATGGCCTTGGAGATGCGCGCAATATCGCCGATTACAAGGCTGCAATCGCTGCGCTCTAAGCGGGGGATTTAGCGATTTAACTAGGGTGAAGTAAGATTCACCAGTACTCACAGCAGTACAAAGGGTGCTTAGCTCAGTGGTAGAGCGTCTCGTTTACACCGAGAATGTCGGGGGTTCGAAACCCTCAGCGCCCACCAGATCTTTACGAAGGGGTTGATTGCGCAGAATGAAAGCCAGCCCAAGTGATCAGCGTCAGATTATTGATGTGGCAGCTTTTGACCAGAAAACCACCGCGCTTAACCACAGCGCTTCAATCCTTCCTGAAATTAACGAGTTAGTAAGCACCACTACAAAATCTCATAACGCCCGTGATTTACGCATTGCAGCAGAGACTGAGCTCAATGATGTTAAACGAGAACTCTTGCGCGCTGAGGCCGATGTTGAGCAGATAGTTATGCGCATTAATCGTGATGAATCCCGCCTTTCTGGGGGATCAGCCTCACCAAAAGAACTAGAACAACTCCAACATGAAGTTGGGACTTTAAATGCACGTCGCTCAGAACTTGAAGAAGTAGAGCTAGAAATCATGATGCGCGTGGATGAAATCAAAGCCCGTATTACAGATCTTCAAACCCAGGAAGCTGATTTCACTGCGCAGATAAACGATCTCAATATTCGTAAAGAAAATGCGCTCGCAAAAATTAATGGAGAGCTAGAAAGTATTGTAAAAGAGCGAAGTGAAACTCTGGCATCAGTCTCTACTGAATTTGTTGCGCTCTATGAAAAAGTGAGAGCTTCAAATAATGGAAATGGCGCCGCTGCCCTTGTTGCAGGTACATGCACGGGATGTCACCTTTCAATTAATACAGTTGAGCTCAAGCGCATTGCTGAGTTAGCCGATGATGAAGTGGTGCGCTGCGAAGAGTGCCGTTGCATCTTGGTGCGCGGAGCGTAAAGAAATGGCACGTCATTTTTCATTAACCGCAGATGGTGGTTCACGCGGCAATCCTGGTCCTGCTGGCTATGGAACGGTCATTACAGAAAACGGAAAAATCATTGCAGAGCTCTATGACTTCATTGGAATTGCAACTAATAACGTTGCCGAGTACTGCGGACTCATTGCTGGATTAACTGCAATTAACGCCATAGATCCTGAAGCAAGCGTTGATGTAAAAATGGATAGTAAATTAGTAGTAGAACAGATGTCTGGGCGCTGGCAGATTAAGCATGCTGATATGCGAAAACTAGCCAGTGATGCCCGTTCTGCCCACACCGCAGCCCTTGTTACTTACACCTGGATCCCACGTGATGAAAACTCACATGCAGATCGCTTGGCAAATAAAGCTCTGGATGAGCAAAGCGGTGGGGGAGAAATCATCTCTGTGCGCCAGAACTACTTAACTGAGCGCTTACTTAATCCAGAAGAATCAACAACTATCTATTTAGTTCGACACGGGGAGACTATTTTAACTCCGATGAAGAAGTTTTCAGGCGATGGCCCATTAAATCCAGAGTTGACCGATATTGGTTTAAGCCAGGCAGAAAAAGTTGCGCAAGCGATTGCACAGCTCAATCCTGAGGTAATTATTGCTTCACCTCTCAAGCGCACAACACAAACTGCGGAAGCCATTTCTAAAGCAACTGGGCTACCTATCGTTTTTGAAGATGCTTGGGTTGAATGTTCTTTTGGTATCTGGGATGGAATGTCTATTGATGAAGTCAAAGAGCGCTACCCAGATGACTACAACTCATGGGTGTGTTCAACTTCCTTTGCACCACCAGAAGGTGAGTCCTATGACTCTGTGGCATTGCGGGTGGATGCTGCGATTTCACAGATTGCAGCGCAATATCCAGGACAGCGCGTAGT
>CALBFE010000075.1 GCA_937888825.1 uncultured Actinomycetes bacterium
ATGGTGTCAACGAAATCAACAGTTGCTCCCATCAAGTAAGGATCGCTCATCTTGTCCACGATTACTTTGACTGAACCAAATTCACGGACGATGTCGCCATCTTGATTGCGATCATCAAAGTAGAGCTGATAACGAAGACCAGAGCATCCACCAGGTTGTACGGCAACACGAAGATTGAAATCATCGCGACCTTCTTGTGCCAAAAGCGCAGCTACCTTTGCGGCAGCAACATCGGTTAGGGCAAGACCTGTGGTTGTAACTTCTGTAGTCATTTTCTCTCCTTGTTTAGGCTAAGCCTACCTTTCCCGCACCCCTCGCGCGAGTTGTGACTTACCTCAATATTTGTGGTTTTGCCCCACCCTTCTATAGTTGCCCCATGACTACTGAATCAACTGGTAAAGGCCGTCCTACCCCAAAGCGCAAAGATGCTCAGGCAAAGGTAAAGATTTCATCCCTATCCCCTGTTGTGACTAAGGAGCAAAAGCGCACACAAAAGTTGGCCTCCAGACAAGATCGAGTTAAATCACGTGCTGCATATCTACGCGGGGAAGAAGGCGCACTGCCACTTCGAGATCGTGGACTAGAACGCCGCTTTGTTCGCAATTACGTTGATGCCCGTCGCTCCATCGGTGAATACTTCCTACCAATTATCTTCATAGTTCTAGTTCTGACTTTAATTCAGATTCCAGTTGTTCAATTTGCTGCAATTGCCCTGATGTATGCAGTTCTACTTGCCGCTGTTGTTGACGGAATTTTCTTAGGTCGAAAAATCCAGCGCCTGGTCCACGCCAAACATCCAGCATCTAGTACAAAGGGTCTGGCCATGTATGCATGGCTTCGCTCAACACAGATGCGTCGCCTACGTGCACCGCACCCACAAACCAAAGTGGGCGATGTAGTTAATTAAGCTCTTGGATTTGGGCTGATGTTTTGTGCTGGATCTTTTTCAGGCAGATTACCCAATGCGCTATCAATTGCTTTCATAGTGTCTGCATCTAGTTTGATTCCAGAAGCCTTCACGTTTTCCTTAACCTGAGATGGCTTTGTGGCACCAACAATGGCACTAGAAACATTTGGATTTTGCAAAACCCAGGCAACAGAGAGCTGAGACATTGTCAGGCCAGCTTGATCTGCAATTGGCTTAAGGTTTTGAACTGCAGATAAAACATCATCTTTCATCCATTTAGAAATCATTCCAGCGCCGCCCTTTTTATCGGTAGCACGTGAGCCGGCAGGTGGTTTCTTTCCTGGCAAGTACTTTCCAGTCAAAACTCC
>CALBFE010000076.1 GCA_937888825.1 uncultured Actinomycetes bacterium
GCGAATAAAAGCCATCATGCCGCTGCGTTCATTGATCTCTGAGATTTCACCTTCAACCCAGATAGGGCCAAGGCGATCTACATATTCTTTTATAGCTTCAGTGACCACCCGCACAGGCGCGGGGGATTCACTTGAAGTTTCGAACATGTGCCCAGCCTAATAGACTCCCCTCATGGCTAAGAGAGTTCTCCTTGCTGCGCCCCGCGGATATTGCGCAGGCGTTGACCGCGCTGTTATCACGGTCGAAAAAGCCTTGGCGCTCTATGGCGCACCTGTTTATGTTCGAAAGCAGATCGTTCACAACGTCCACGTTGTTGCCAGTTTGGAAGCAAAAGGGGCGATCTTTGTTGAAGAAACTGATGAAGTTCCAGAGGGCAAGACCGTTGTTTTCTCAGCCCATGGTGTTGCACCAGTTGTTCACGAACAAGCAGCGGCCAGATCGTTAAAAACTATTGATGCAACATGTCCACTTGTAACTAAAGTGCATATGGAAGCTAGACGCTTTGCTGCAGAAGATGCTGAAATCTTGCTCATTGGCCATCACGGCCATGAAGAAGTTGAGGGCACAGCCGGTGAAGCCGTTGGTCAGGTAAGAATTGTTGATGGGCTAGATGGTGCTCGCACTGTGCAACCAACGCCAGGAAAGAAACTTGTCTGGCTATCGCAAACCACACTCAGCGTTGATGAAACTCTCGATGCCGTTGCAATCTTAAAAGAGCGTTTTCCAGAGATTCAAGATCCACCTAGTGATGACATTTGCTATGCCACACAAAATCGCCAAGAGGCAATTAAAGCTATCGCCCCACAATCTGACCTTGTCATTGTTGTTGGATCAAAAAACTCTTCTAACTCTGTGCGCCTGGTTGAAGTGGCGCTGGAGTATGGTGCAAAGGCATCGTATTTGGTTGATTATGCCGAGCAGATTCAAGATGAGTGGTTTAGCGGAGTTGAAACTATTGGTTTAACTAGTGGTGCATCTGTTCCAGAGATCTTGGTGACAGATGTTTTAAAGACCCTAGCCGAGCATGGTTACAGTAATGTTGAAACTATTACAGCAATGGAAGAATCACTGCTCTTTGCTTTGCCACCAGAGCTGCGAAAAGATATGAAAGCAGCTGGGATTCAAGCCTGACGGGCTTTTGAAGGCTTAGTTTTAGCCTTTGCATTCAAATATACAAACCAGCCATAGGCGGCGCCAATAATAAGAAACGGTGCTTCACTAGCAAGGGCTGCGATAAAATCAATACCAACACGTGATGGTCTAAAGCCATCAAAAATCATGATCCAAAAAAGAGCGTTAGCTGCAAATGCTAATGGTGGAGTGACAACAGAGACATAGGTTGTGCCAGGGCGACCAAAGCGAAGTGCGCCATAGAAAGAAAGAAGAATCATTACGCCTGTAAGGATTCCAACACCGCTGCGCAGCCAGAGTTCAACGAAAGTAAAGAAGCCAATAAACAAGCTCTGCAGCACAACGATGCCTTGTTTCTTAAGCCCGGGGCCTTGGATCTGCATTTTAGTTGCTGTGCTCATTTACTTATCTCCATCTGTTATCTCTTCTGCATCAATGAAATCATCATCACCTAACTCATCGTTTTTAAGTTCGCGAACTGAGGCTGGTGCTTCTGGATACTCAATAGCCAGTTTATCTTTATCTCCAGTAACACCCAAGTTGTGAATACGTCGGGCTGGGCTAAGGACAGTCTTTTCAGCTGTTGGCACTAGATCTTCATAGGCCTTAGATGTGGAGGAGATTGCTTTACCAACTGCCACAATCTTTGTGTGTAGCAAAGTGATGTTTTTTAAGAAGGTGCTGGCAACCTTTTGAATCTCATCAGCGTTCTCAGCTAACTTATTGCGCGTGAAGATATAGCCAATGGTGCGCAGCAGCGCCATCATGGAAGTTGGTGTGGCAACTGTTACGCCTACCTTAAAAGCCTTCTCTAAAAGATGTGAATCTAAGCGCAGCGCCTCAGATAACAAAGTCTCAAAGGGAACGAAGAGAACAACGAAATCTGGAGAGCCTTGGGATTTGTGATAGCCGCGCTTTGCTAGAGCTTCAATGTGCTTAAGCAAATCTTTAGTGTGAGCTTGCAAGAGTTCATCTTGTTCACCATTGTTAGCTGGATCAAAGGCCTCTAAGAAGCGATCAAAGGGAAACTTAGAGTCAATAAAGATATGACTGCCACCAGGCATCTTCACCGTGATATCTGGAATACCTGATGAATCAGAGTCAGTGGTTGATTTCTGGCGGAAATATTCTTGATCTTCGCGAAGACCAGCGGCTTGTAGTAATAGTTCAAGTTGGGCTTCCCCGAACTTGCCACGTGTTTGAGAGTTAGAAAGTGCGCC
>CALBFE010000077.1 GCA_937888825.1 uncultured Actinomycetes bacterium
AGCCGCCACCATCCAGTAGAGCGATGGGTTAAACCTGAAGAGTTTGTTGAGCTCGCAAAAGAAGCCACGGATATTGGATTCCTTGGAGTTATGAGTGGACCACTTGTGCGTTCTAGCTATCGCGCAGGTCGCCTCTATAAGCAGGCAATCGATGCGAAGGCAGCTCGTGGCTGATCTTGTCTATCCCTCGGTTATCGGCGTCATAAAAACTTTTTGGAAGATTCTTGGACTGAAATTTGATTTTAGTGGGGAAGAAAATATTCCACGAAAAGGTGGCGCAATTCTTGCTATCAATCATGTGAGCTATCTAGATTTTGCAATCACTGGAACTGCAGCACTACCTGCTGATCGATATGTGCGCTTTATGGCCAAGAAAGAAATCTTTGAACACAAAGTGACTGGGCCATTAATGCGCGGCATGCACCACATCAGCGTTGATCGCAGCAGTGGCTCTGCATCTTTTGTTGCAGCCCTACGCGCACTAAAAGCTGGCGAGATTATTGGCATCTTTCCTGAAGGCACAACCTCAACCTCATTTGAGATTAAGGAACTTAAGTCCGGTGCAGTCAGATTAGCGATGGGTGCTGGTGTGCCGATTATTCCTTCAATAATTTGGGGTAGTCAGAGAATTTGGACTAAGGGCGTTAAGCGAAACCTCAAGCACAACAAATTTCCCGTGACAGTGGTCTTTGGCGAGCCGATCTTTTATGAACGTGGTGCAGATGTTGAGCAAGCCGAGTTATATTTGCGCGAAACTTTGCTAGCCATGTTGTACCAGGTGCAAGAGAACTATCCTGATAGCCATGTGGGCAAACGTTGGGCTCCCGCCCGCCTTGGTGGAACTGCCCCTGCCCCACTAAACTAAAGACATGTTCAGAAGAAAAGCTAAAGAAAAGAAAATCAAGACTCCTCGCTTCCAAACCTTCCGTGATGCATACGCTGTCACCAAGCAGGTTAAGCCTTGGATCGGCATAGCCCTTGTTGCAATATTTCTGGTAACACTTTCAGTAGGTATCGGTATCGGAATAGCTGTTGATCATCCAGTTTATGTAGGCTTCATTTTCACCCCTCTTTCACTCCTCACAACTCTTCTCTTCTTTACTCGCGTTGCAGGACGCGCTGCATACTCATCAATTGACGGCCAGATAGGTGCTGGTGCAAGTGTTTTGATGGCTATTCGCAAAGGATGGACAACAACTCCAGCCGTTGCAGTATCACGCAACCAAGATATGGTCCACCGAAGTGTTGGCCGTGCAGGAATTGTTCTCACCGGTGAAGGTTCACCAAACACGGTTCGCCAACTATTACAGGATGAGCACAAGAAGACTGAACGTTTTGCTCCTGGAGTTCCAGTAATTGAAGTAATTGTTGGCAATGGTCAAGGCCAAGTCTCACTGCGCAAATTACAAAAGCATTTGCAAAAACAACCTAAGAAGTTGACTGCCCATCAAATGCGCGAGGTGCGTGCTCGCCTGAAGGCAGTTGGTGGTTTATCCATGCCAATTCCAAAGGGTCCGATGCCAACTCGTGCACCAAAGATTCGATAATTCCCGCATGACTCAAAAGGTTGAAAGGTTAATTCTTTCTCCATCAAGTAGCTGTTGATCTGGTAGCCCTTTCAATACATGCACCTTTGCCTCACCGATTACCACCCACTCGGTATCACCTGATCGCTTCACAATAGCGGTTAGCTCATCAACACCTATCAGGATCGAGTTATCAGGAACATGTAATAAGACCTTGGCAGCACTTTCTGGAATCCACTTAAAAAATTTATTGAAATGTGGAATTACACGAATCTCTGGAAGTAAATTCAAGCCTACTGTTGGGGTTTTCTTCAGCAAGCGAAAGTTTGGAATATGCGTGCTCAGAACCATGGCTCCGGCGCTGCATCCGGCAAGTGATGCTCCAGTTTTCCAATTCTCAATAATGGCTGACCAGAGTGGTGTATCAATGAGAACTTGTGCTAGATGGTGTGGGTCTCCCCCAGACATATACATCAGGGCGCTATTTGCTACAGCACCAACATATTCTTGATTGAATGCATCTTCACGTGTGAAGATGGGAAGATAGGTTGCCTCCACGCCAATACTCTTTGCTTGTCTGAGTCCAAGTTCTTTCCAGTATTCCAACCGGTCACTGTTTTCACGACCAGCAGCTGTTGGAATTTGTAGATATCTGGCCTCTTTGCCGTTCTTCACGCCATCTTCAACAAGTGATTTCTCAAATACTGCCATCGCAGGTAAGTACTCCCCTGAACCAATCAGTGCTAGTGAGCCATCCATGTGGTAAGTGTAGAGGCCGATAACTTTATTGATTCAATGCTCATCTAATTTCTAGTCAGTACCGATCCACTTAAGCGCTCATGAATTCCACGGCCGTTATGATCAAAAGTAACTGCCGTGACAACTAGAACTAGAAGTACTGTTCGAATCAGTGCTTGAGATAAAGAGATTGCCCCTCCATCTTCAAAGCGAATGACCTTCATTCCAAAGAGGCGGTGGCCCAGGGTTGCACCTTGCAAGGCGGTGAGGATCCAGACTTCTAGAAAGAAGATCACTAGAACATAGAGGGAACTGTTGGGGTTCATCTTGTTAACGCCCCCACTGAGCGCGGCCACGATCGCATAACAGGCCAACCAATCAATGGCCAGGGCGGCCATGCGGCGTCCATAGGTGGTTCGGATGAATGGATAGCTCATGGGCCTAAGCCTAACGCCCTTTAAATTCTTAACATGGATGTAACAGGGCGGTTAGGCCAATGTGCCCTTTGCGACTTATTCTTGGGCCACGAAGCAGAGAGCTCAAAGTCGAGAAAATCTGCGCTGATACACCTTGTATGTATCCATGTGAATTGGGAGAAGCATGTTTAAGAACTCTGCAGAAATATTTGCATATATTAAGAAGGAAGACGTAAAGCTCGTTGATGTTCGCTTTACTGATCTTCCTGGTATCCAGCACCACTTCAACGTTCCTGTTGAATCATTTGATGAGGCTGTCTTTACTGATGGTCTGATGTTTGATGGATCTTCAATTCGCGGATTCCAGTCAATCCATGAATCAGATATGAAACTGCTACCAGTTCCAGAATCTGCATACGTTGATCCATACCGCAAAGAGAAGACACTGATCATTATCTTCTCTGTACACAACCCAGTTGATAACTCACCATATAGTCGTGACCCACGCGGTGTTGTGGCAAAGGCTGTTGACTTCATGCGTGCACAAGGAATTGCTGACACAGCATTCTTTGCACCAGAAGCTGAATTTTATGTTTTCGATCGCGTTCGCTTTAAGACCGACATCAACACTGCCTATCATGAGATTGATTCATATGAGGGTGCTTGGAATACAGGAATTAAAGAAGATGCTGATGGAACTCCTAACCGCGGATACCGCACTCGCGTAAAGGGTGGATATTTCCCAGTATCACCAACAGATCAATTTGCTGATCTTCGCGATGAGATGGTTATGCAACTTGGAAAAGTTGGACTTCTAGTTGAGCGCTCACACCACGAAGTTGGTACAGCGGGTCAGATGGAAATCAACTATCGCTTCACAGATATCTTGCACGCAGGCGATGATGTAATGAAGTTTAAGTACGTCATTCGCAACACTGCATGGCAGGGCGGCAAGACTGCAACATTTATGCCAAAGCCACTCTTTGGTGATAACGGTTCAGGTATGCACGTTCACCAATCACTCTGGAAAGATGGCAAGCCATTGTTCTTCGGTGATGGTTACGGTGATCTTTCAGACATGGCCCGTCACTATGTCGGTGGTCTTCTAAAGCACGCACCGTCATTACTTGCTTTCACAAACCCAACTGTTAACTCATACCGTCGCTTAGTCCCAGGTTATGAAGCACCAGTAAACCTTGTTTACTCAGCTCGTAACCGTTCAGCTTGTATCCGTATCCCAATTACAGGATCCAATCCAAAGGCAAAGCGCATTGAGTTCCGTTGTCCAGATCCATCATCAAATCCATATCTAGCATTTGCTGCGATGTTGATGGCCGGTCTTGATGGAATCATCAATAAGATCGAACCACCAGCCCCAGTAGATAAAGACTTGTATGAATTAACTGGAGAAGAAGCAGCAGCTATTCCACAAGTACCAGGATCACTTGATGAAGTACTCAACAACCTAGAGCGCGATCACGAGTTCTTGCTCAAGGGTGGCGTATTTACTAAGGATCTCATCGAGACATGGATCGAATTCAAGCGCAAGCAAGAAGTTGATTATGTCCGCTTGCGTCCACATCCAGCTGAGTTCGAGCTCTACTACGACATCTAAAAAACTCTTCCAACAAAGCCCGTGCCGATTGGTACGGGCTTTGTTGTTTTGAACAAGAAGACCAACTTCAAGATTTGAGTGAAGTCGGCTAGAATTCACTCATGCAAATGACTCTAGCAATAATTGTTTTCATAGTGGCTTATGTATTCATTGCTTCAGAAAAAATCAGCAGAATCGCCATTGTGCTAGCCGGTGCCGCTGCTATGGTGATAATTGGCGCTACTGATGCCGATAAAGCTTTCTATAGTCATGAGACAGGTATCGATTGGAACGTCATATTCTTATTGCTGGGAATGATGATAATTGTGGGAATCATTCATAAAACAGGACTCTTTGAATTCTTGGCAATAAGTGCGATAAAGAAATCTAGCGGCAGTCCAAAAGTAGCCCTCGTATACCTCATGATTTTAACCGCCATTGCCTCTGCAATTCTGGACAATGTGACAACGATTCTTCTTGCCGTTCCAATGACACTCATTGTCACCAAGCACCTAAAAGTCTCACCAATTCCATTCATTTTGGCTGAAGTATTCGTCTCAAATATCGGAGGCGCAGCTACCCTAGTCGGGGATCCACCGAACATCATTATTGCTAGTAAGGCGGACTTATCTTTTAATTCCTTCTTAGTGCATATGGCCCCTATGGTGATTTTGGTCTTATTAGTTGTCATTCCAATGATTGTGTTTCTCTTCAGAAAAGAATTAGTAAATGCCCCTGAAGCTCGTGATGCAGTTATGAAACTACAAGCTCATGATTTTCTTAAAGACGTAATCTTACTTAAAAAATCTTTAGGTGTCTTGACGCTTGTAATGATTGCATTTATTTTGCATTCTTTTCTGCATCTAGAGCCTTCTATTGTTGCACTTTTCGGTGCGGGTGTGCTGGTGGCTATTAGTGGTCTAAAGCCACGTGACTATGTGCAAGATGTTGAATGGTCAACTTTAATCTTCTTTTCTGGCTTATTTATTATGGTCGGTGGACTAGTTGGTTCTGGAGCTCTTGCAGAATTATCTAGTTTTCTCAAGGATTTGTTCGCAGGCAATACTCAATTGGCTGCACTCTCTATTTTGAGCATTTCTGCAGTTCTCTCTGGAATTATCGACAACATTCCTTATGTGACAGCCATGTCGCCAGTCATATCTGATCTCAGTGTGGGCCTCGTTGGACGTCAAGAACATGTTCTTTGGTGGTCTCTGGCTTTTGGCGCAGATTTCGGTGGAAATGCCACCATTATCGGAGCAAGTGCAAATGTTGTCGCGATTGGACTAGCGGCAAAAGCTGGTATTCACATCTCATTCTGGAAATTTGCTAAGTACGGAGTATTAGTTACAGCCGTGAGTATTGCGATGGTTTATCCATATATTTATTTCTTCTACTTTTAGCAAAAGATTCCTACTAACCTAAACGGACTCCTGAACTAAAATAGATTTTTTCGATAGAAATACATGGCCTACAAAGCCAATGAGTAGGGCTGCAATAACTCCCACGTTGGCATATGCCCACGCACCATCTTTGCCACCAATGAGAAATAGCAAATAACCCTGCCACGATAGCCATGAAGCAAAAGTATTTGTAACTAATCCCCAGCCAACAATTGTTCCAATAATCATCAAAACGATAGATCCCTTGTTGATTGATCCATACATCCCTTGTGGGTCGTATAAGTCCTTCTCGCTATATGCCTTCTTTCGCATAATGACATCTGCAACAAAGATTGCTGACCACACTGCCACAGGAACACCAAGGGTAATTAGAAATCCCTGGAACGGATAGAAGAAATTATCAGCGACCCAGACGATATAGATAGACCCTGCAAGCATGATAAATGCATCGATGATGGCCGCTTGATGTCGTTTGATTGGAACACCGATTGAAACAAGGGCTAGCCCGGAAGAGTAAAGGTCAAGAATTGCTCCACCAACTAATCCTAGAATTGCAACAAGAGCAAATGGAATTAAGAACCATGTTGGCAAAAGTGAAGTCAATGCGCCAATTGGATCCATAGCGATTGCTTCGCTGAGATCTTTGCTACTAGCAGAAAGTGCTGCACCGTAGATAACTAAAATGATGGGCACAACCGAAGCTCCAAATACAGTCCATCCCACAACTGCTTTGCTTGAAACAGATCTAGGAAGATAACGAGAGTAATCTGCGGCGCAATTAACCCAACCAAGTCCAATACCGGTTATACCGAAAATTAGTGCACCGATGAACCCTTGAGTTGAACCATCCTTGATCGCAGTTACCGCACTCCAATTAATCGTATCGATAGTTAGTGCGATGTAAACTACAGTCATGACAACGGTTATCACCGT
>CALBFE010000078.1 GCA_937888825.1 uncultured Actinomycetes bacterium
CAGAGCGCACTGATGAAGAAAAGGCTGCAGTAATCCTTGACGAGGTTCTCGCTTCGTAACAATGTCAATTAGCGCCATCATCGCTGCCGCTGGCAGTGGTGAAAGATTTGGCGCAGGCATTCCTAAAGCTCTTATCCAATTAGCAGATCGCACTCTGCTAGAACATGCCGTTTCATCCCTGGCCCCAGTAGCTGATCAAATCATTGTCAGCGCCCCTGCCGGCTTTGAAAAACAAATCAGTGAACTACTAGGTGAAGGCATTGTTGTTGTTACTGGTGGTGCCACACGCTCTGCCAGTGTGAGAAACGGCCTAGGCGTTGCAACGGGAGATTATGTTTTAGTTCATGATGCTGCCAGAGCACTTGCTAGTACTGATTTAGCAACCCGAGTGATTGCCCAACTTCACAACGGTGAAGTAGCAGTAGTTCCAGCCCTTGCAGTTGTGGACACAATCAAGGTAACTGATAGCGATGGCTTTGTTGTCTCAACTCCTGATCGCACCTCCCTTGTGAGCATTCAAACACCTCAAGGTTTTAAAACTTCAGCCCTTCGCGATGCACACGCTTCGGGGGAAGAAGCAACAGATGATGCTGCACTCATTGAAGCAGCTGGCGGAAAAGTAAAAGTAATCAGAGGTGAAGAGAGAGCAATTAAAATCACCACTCCTGCTGATTTAAATGCAGCACTTTCGCACCTAGGTTTTGGTCAAGATATTCGCACCGGAATTGGAACTGATGCACATGCATTTGGGCAAGGACGCGAACTATGGCTAGCTGGTTTGCACTGGCCAGATGAGCAAGGCGTTGAAGGACACTCTGATGGTGATGTTGCAGCTCATGCAATCTGTGATGCACTCTTTGCTGCAACTGGCTTAGGTGATTTAGGAAGTAACTTTGGAACTGATCGCCCTGAGTATGCAGGTGCTTCTGGAACGCGATTAATGCAAGAGTGCACGGCGTTAGTTAAAAGGGAAGGTTTTACTATTTCTAATGTGAGTGTGCAGATCATTGGTAATCGTCCAAAGATTGGTAAGCGCCGTGCTGAAGCTATTGCAGCTATTTCATCTGCTTTGGGTGGCGTAAAGGTTTCAGTCTCTGCAACGACAACTGATGGTTTGGGCTTAACTGGTGAAGGCAAAGGCATCGCCGCCATTGCAACTGCTCTGGTTTATAAGCAGTAGAATTCTCAAATGTCTGCACTCAATCTCTATGACACAGCAACCCGTGAAGTAGGCGTTTTTAAGCCACTTATTCCGGGCGAAGTTTCTATCTATGTCTGCGGTGCAACTGTTCAATCACATCCACATATCGGCCATGTTCGTAGCGCAGTTAACTTTGATATTTTGCGCCGCTGGCTTACCTTCTCAGGCTATGACGTCACTTTCATTAGAAACGTCACTGATATTGATGACAAGATTTTGCATAAAGCAGTCCATGAAAAATCACCATGGTGGGCAGTTGCCATGAAGTATGAGCGCATCTTTACGCAAGCCTTTGCTTCCTTAAATGTTTTGCCACCCACCTATGAACCACGGGCAACTGGTCACATCACTCAGATGATCGAATTGATGGAAAAACTTATTGAAAATGGCGCTGCTTATGCCCCTGGCAATGGTGATGTGTATTTAGAGGTGCGCAAACTTAAGCGTTATTTAACTTTATCTGGCCAAAAGCTCGATGATCTACAACCGGCCGCAGACGCTGATGAAACATTTAAGAAAG
>CALBFE010000079.1 GCA_937888825.1 uncultured Actinomycetes bacterium
CCATCGACAAGTACTCCAAAGAGCGGTGCGTGATCGGTCAAGATACCGAGATCACCCTCGACTGTTCGGGCAGAAACAAAAGATGCTTCGCCAGACCAGACGCGCTCTGATGGAGATACGAGTTCGACTTTAAGTGTCATTGTTTAATTACTTTCCAACGCTAGCTGCAAGTTCAGCGGCACGACGCTCTACGTCATCTAGACCACCGCACATGAAGAATGCTTGTTCTGGAATATGGTCATACTTTCCATCTGCAAGTGCTTCAAATGCTGCGATTGTGTCGACTAGTGGAACAAATGATCCTTCAATACCTGTGAAGACCTTTGCCACGAAAGTATTTTGTGACAAGAAGCGCTGGATACGACGTGCACGTCCTACCAAGATGCGATCTTCTTCAGAAAGTTCATCGATACCAAGGATTGCAATAATATCTTGGAGATCCTTATAGCGCTGCAAGATCTGCTTAATGCGGTTAGCAACACGGAAGTGGTGCTCACCGATGTAGCGCGGATCCAAGATGCGTGATGTTGAGTCAAGTGGATCCACAGCTGGGTAGATACCAAGCTCTGAAATCGGACGTGACAACACTGTTGTTGCATCTAAGTGGGCGAAAGTAGTGTGTGGAGCTGGGTCAGTAATGTCATCTGCAGGAACATAAATTGCCTGCATAGATGTAATTGAGTGACCACGAGTTGAAGTAATGCGCTCCTGCAATTGACCCATTTCATCGGCCAATGTTGGCTGGTATCCCACAGCAGATGGCATACGGCCAAGCAGCGTTGATACTTCAGAACCAGCTTGTGTAAAGCGGAAGATGTTGTCGATGAACAGAAGCACGTCCTGCTTTTGAACATCACGGAAATACTCAGCCATTGTTAGCGCTGAAAGAGCCACACGAAGACGCGTTCCAGGTGGTTCATCCATCTGACCGAACACTAAGGCGGTCTTGTTAATAACACCGGTCTCGGTCATTTCTAGGAACAAGTCGTTACCTTCACGAGTACGCTCACCAACACCGGCGAATACAGACACACCACCGAAGTTTTCAGCTACGCGATAAATCATTTCCTGAATCAAAACTGTCTTTCCTACACCTGCACCACCGAATAGACCGATCTTTCCACCCTTTACATACGGTGTTAGAAGATCGATAACTTTGATTCCGGTCTCAAACATCTCAGTCTTAGATTCCAACTGATCGAATGCTGGTGCATTACGGTGGATTGGCCAACGCTCTTTGATGTCGAGTGAAGAGGTTGGAACGTCCATTGACTCACCAAGTGTGTTGAATACGTGGCCCTTAGTCACATCGCCAACAGGTACTGAGATTGCTGAACCTGTATCGCTGACTTCTGTTCCACGGATCATTCCATCTGTTGGTTGCATAGAGATCGCACGCACCAGGTTGTCACCAATGTGCTGTGCTACTTCCATCGTCAAGGTACGCGTTGTACCTGACATGGTTACCTCTACGTGTAGCGCGTTGAAAATCGCTGGCATTGAGTCGGCGGGGAATTCAATATCCACGACCGGTCCAATAACGCGAGCTACGCGACCTTTACCTGTTGATGCCGACATCATTCACTCCCTGCACTAGCTGAGGCCAACGCGTCTGCGCCGCCAACAATTTCACTGATCTCTTGGGTAATTTCAGCCTGACGGGCTGCGTTCGCAAGTCGTGTGAGCGACTTGATTAACTCATCAGCGTTGTCAGTCGCTGACTTCATTGCACGACGGCGCGCAGCATGCTCAGAGGCAGCTGATTGCAACATTGCGTTAAATACTCGAGCCTCAATGTAACGAGGCAGAAGTGCATCTAGCACTACACCCGCACTAGGTTCGAATTCATACATAGGTAGCAATCCAGTTGCTACTGGTGCATCACTCTCTACAACTTCTAGAGGAAGCATGCGCTTTGCCATGGCATTTTGTGTAAGCATTGATTTGAACTCAGTAAAGACAATGTGAATCTCATCCACGCCCGCCACATCAACTTGAGCATCTAGGATGAAAGCATCGATTAAAGCACCGGCAACTTCCTTAGCGTGCTCATATGTTGGGTTATCTGAAAAGCCAGTCCATGAACCAGAGATTTCGCGGTTACGGAAGCGGTAATAGTTCACAGCTTTGCGACCGACCAAATATGACTTCACTTCTAAACCACGTGCTTTCAAAAGGGCAGCTAACTGCTCCCCTTCTTTAATTGCGTTGTTTGAATAAGCACCAGCCATACCGCGGTCAGCAGAAATAATAAGAACTGCCGCACGGATTGGGCGCTCAGACTCAGTTGTTAAAGGGTGGTTAGTTGAAGAATAAGTGGCAACTGCAGATACCGCACGGGTCAACTCATTTGCATAAGGAGTTGAAGCAGAGACTCGTTGCTGCGCCTTAACGATACGAGAAGCAGAGATTAACTCCATAGCTTTCGTAATCTTTTTAGTCGCTTTAACGGATCGCATGCGTCTGCGATAAATGCGGAGTTGGGCACCCATGAGTTACTTCTTCACCGCCGGAGGAACATGCCGAGTGATCTGCTCAACGCCTTCGCCCTCAAGGGCATCAGCTGCAGCTTCGTTAACGGCTTGTGAAGCAGTTGTCTTAAAGATCTTCTTGAAATCATCCACTGCTGATTGCATCTTGGCTACAGTGTCATCTTCAAGTTGCTTAGTTTCAGCGATAACTGTGAAGATTTCCTTGCGTTCGCGGCCAATGAAATCAAGTAGTTCTGACTCAAAGCGGCGGATGTCTACAACTGGAACTGAATCAAGTGCTCCAGATGTTCCTGCCCAGATTGAAACAATCTGATTCTCAAGTGAATACGGTGAGTACTGACCCTGCTTGAGAAGTTCAACCATGCGCGCACCGCGCTCTAGCTGAGCCTTTGAAGCAGCATCTAGATCTGAACCGAATGCAGCGAAAGCTTCAAGCTCACGGAACTGTGCCAGGTCAAGACGCAAACGACCTGCAATCTTCTTCATCGCCTTTGTCTGCGCTGAACCACCCACGCGAGAAACAGAGATACCTACGTTAATCGCTGGGCGAACGCCTGCGTTAAAGAGATCTGTTTCAAGGAAGCACTG
>CALBFE010000080.1 GCA_937888825.1 uncultured Actinomycetes bacterium
CAAAGTCTCTTTGCTAGGTTGGAATAAGTTTTTAATCGGTTGGTTATATGACTCTGAAGTTCGCTGTATTTCAGAGCAGAAATCAACTATTCATTACCTCTCAAATCGTGAAACAAGCAATGACACCAAACTTTTAACTATCAATTTGGCACCAGGAGTAACACTTGCTGCAGAGGCTAAAAACGCATCAGGAACAGATAAGGGTTTACTGCTCTACCTGATTGACACTTACACCAGCCACGGTGAGGGCCCGGTCCTTACGCAAAATACCCTTATTACAAAAGGTCAATCTAAATCCTGGCTTGGTTGGCAATTCAACGTTTTAGATAGCAATGAAGAAGGAGTGTTGATTGAGGCTGTTAAAACAGATATTGATAAGTTTGTTCCACCTCCACCAAAGCCAGCAGATAACAATCCTGGCCAACCAACTTCACCTATCCGTGTCACTAGAGGCGAAGTAGTTCCTAATGGATCCTTGCAAGGGCGAGCAACTTGGAATGTGACAGGCCATGAGTCCTACAGGCTCTATGTAACAGATGTAGTGGACTTTCAGAAGGTTTACTTTGAAACTGGCTATGTCAATGATTCAAGGAACCCTTTAGTCATTGATATTAAAGGGCTGGTCTGTAAAAAGGAGTTTCGCACCATGACTGAGTTCTTCACAGAAAAAAATGGCAAAGGTGAACGATTGGTCATGCCAAGCTTTCAGCTGCGCGACTTACCGTGTCCCTAAGTAGTTTTACAGGCCTAGGTTCCTAAAGGTTCCCTAAAGCACCCTTCTTCTGTTACCCTTGCCCCATGGCCACCAATGTGAAACTCGCAGATGATTTAGTAGAACAAGCCCGCAGAACTGCAGCTGCAGAACATCGCTCTGTCCCCAAACAAATTGAGTATTACTACCGCCTTGCACAAATTGCAGAAGAAAACCCAGACCTTCCCTTCTCCCTTATCCGTGAACTCTTACTTGCCGATACCGAGGAAGCCACTAGCGAGTATCGCTTTAATTAATGCGCATCTTGGTAACACCCTCGTGTGAGCGAAGCATCAAGAAACTTCACCCTAATCAAAAGAAGTCTTTAGATAAGGCAATCAAAGCCATAGCGTCCAAGCCTGAGATAGGTGAGGCAAAGGTCGGAGACCTAGAGGGAATCTATGTCTATAAATTTAAGTTAGTAGATAAGCAATGGTTGTTGGGCTATCGAGTAATCTCTTCAAAGAAGATCACGCTCTTGCTCATTGGCCCTCATGAGAACTTCTATAGGGACCTCAAGAAAAAGGATTAGAGTTCCAATGCTCCAGCCTTACTTGCGCACAATGTTGATTAAGTAACTAAGCCCAAAGCCAAAACCAACTGCAGCATAGATATAGCTAAACCAGGTGATCTGTCCTGGAATCAAAAGAGTTAACACCCCGAGTCCAGTTGCGCTCACACACATCACCTTTGCAACGTTGCCCACGCCGCTATCCGTGCTGTTTTTAGAGTTGTTCCACATATTCCCAGCAAGTGCCACAAGGGTTATCGCAATCATGCGCATCGACCAGACCATGGGTTCGTTCTTCTCTAGACCGAGTAGATCTAGAAAAAGAGAGGGTGCAACAAGGAGAAAGAGCGCAGATGCTCCAAAGACCATCGAGCCGGCTTTTAAGGTTGTTCTAATGCCTGTGTAGTTCATAGATAAAAGATTACAACTAGTTCTTTGGCTTAAGGTGCTTAAACAGGGCAACAATTGTGCCAATTACCACAAGTAAAAACCCTATTGGCACAGTGCCCATCAACAACCACAAATACCCACCACTGCCTGAGCCCTCATCAAACATGGATGTGCCATTGATGAGGGATGTAACAAAGGCGATGGCTATAGGTAAAAAGGCTATGACCAGACCTGCACGTATTAAAGGTATTTTCTTCACAAAAAAGATTACAAAGAGGATTGCATTAAACAAAGCTAGAAAGAGAATAAGAAAGAGCGCGCCAAAGCCGTTAGCGCTGCGGTTGCCCTCTGTAACTAAGGTGGAGAAGTAGCGGTAGATAAGAAGGGCGTTAACAGCCCCTGCGCAGATGAGGATGATTGTTTTAGGGCGCATGCGGTAAGGGTAAGGGTGATTGCGCCAGATATTAGGAAGTAGATGGCTATTAACCTCTACGCTAATAATTCAAGTTACTCTTTTGTAATGAGAATGAGGCGCTGGGCCTTCAAAGGGGTTTTACTTGCGCTAGTTCTTGCCCTAATTCCCACCCTAAAGATCTCAGCAGATGCTGCAGGGCCTCAAACTCCCAGTTGTGGTAATTACAAAGTAGCCAAGAATGAAGTTATAGCTGGTGTGAAGTTTGCAAAAGGCACCTACCAAATAAACACATTTGGAATCTCTTGTGCCAAAGTGATGGGCAGTAAAGGTCTTTTTGCGAAGTTCCTTAAACTCAAAGATAAGGATCCACTTCCAAAGCCTTGGCG
>CALBFE010000081.1 GCA_937888825.1 uncultured Actinomycetes bacterium
GGTGCATATGGATCAAAAGTTGTCACTTGTAACTCCTTCTCTCATTAGGAGGAGGAGTTGTTGCGCCCTTGTACTCAACTGGAATTCCACCGAGTGCATAATCTTTGCGTTGTGGGTGTCCTTGCCAATCATCTGGCATCAAAATACGGGTTAACCCTGGGTGGCCATCAAAGATAATTCCAAACATGTCGAAAGTCTCGCGCTCATGCCAGTTATTTCCTGCCCACACTTCAACAACTGATGGAATGTGAGCATCTGCATCAGGCACTGAAACTTCAAGGCGAATTCGACGATTATTTGTCAATGAAAGCAATG
This sequence comes from uncultured Actinomycetes bacterium, assembly GCA_937888825.1. GTDB lineage: Bacteria > Actinomycetota > Actinomycetes > Nanopelagicales > Nanopelagicaceae > Planktophila. The sequence goes on from CALBFE010000081.1 coordinate 316, forward strand.
GATACACAGCATGAAGTTCACGGCCTGCATCTGCTGGATAGTTAACTCCAGAAACACCCATGCACATTTCAAACTTTAATGAATCACGCAAAATCTTAGAAACTTCCACAAGTTTTTCGCGCTTGACATGCAGAGTTAATTCACCGCGATCAACAACTACGCGTTCAATTGCCTCTGAAAATAATGGGTATGCGCGCTCTAAATCATCAGCAACTTCATCAAAATAACTGCCATAAGGACGCTCAGATGAGCCTGTGGAAGCAGCTGTGCGAACTAAGCCGCCATAGCCAGATGTGTCGCCAGTGCCTGGAGCACCAAACATTCCTTGGTCGCTCATTTATGCCAGCAGACCCTTCATCTCAATTGTTGGCTTGGCATTGATTGCAGCAAGTTCAACTTCTTTGATGATGTCTGCACGATTTGAGCCTAGCTTTTCATCATAAATCTTTGAGTGAAGTTTCAAGATTGCATCTAGCAACATTTCAGGACGTGGTGGGCAACCTGGAAGATAGATATCAACTGGAACTACGTGATCAACACCCTGCACGATTGCATAGTTGTTAAACATTCCACCTGAAGATGCACACGCACCCATCGCAATAACCCACTTTGGCGCTGCCATTTGATCATAAATCTGGCGAAGCACTGGGGCCATCTTGTTTGAAACACGGCCCGCAACAATCATTAAATCTGCTTGACGAGGGGATGCACGGAAAACTTCCATACCAAATCGTGAAATATCGTATTTAGCTGCTGAACCCACTGCCATCATTTCAATAGCGCAGCATGCAAGACCGAAGGTTGCTGGCCACAAGGAGTTCTTGCGCATGTAGCCGGCAAGTTTTTCAACAGTTGTTAAAACAAAACCGCTCGGGATTTTCTCTTCAAGACCCATTTTTTAATCCCATTCCAATCCACCGCGTCGCCACACATATGCATATGCAACAAAGACTGTTCCGATGAAGATAGCCATTTCAATTAAGCCAAAAAGTCCAAGTGCATCAAATGAGACTGCCCATGGATAGAGGAAGACAATTTCAATATCAAAAATGATGAAAAGCATGGCAGTTAAGAAATACTTAACTGGAAAGCGGCCACCTTCAGCAGCTTGCGGAGAAGGTTCAATTCCACACTCATAGGCATCTAACTTTGCGCGGTTATAGCGCTTGGGACCTGTCAGAGCTCCTGCAGCAATTGAAAAGATTGCAAAGCCAAAGCCGATAGCCCCAAGCACCAAAATTGGCACGTATGGATTAGATGTCGATGGCACGGTGAAATCTTAGAGTTCATTGGCTTATGCCAATGACCGCTACTCCTTTATCCCGCTGTGAACTGCAACAACCCCGCCGGTGAGGTTTTTCCAACTGATCTGGCCCCACCCCGCCTTTTCCATTGCTGTGGCAAGGCCCTTTTGATCTGGCCAGGCCCGGATGGATTCAGCCAGATAGATATAGGCATCGGGGTTGGATGAGGTCCTGCGGGCAATAGCTGGCAGAGCCTTCATTAAATACTCGGTATAGATGGTGTGAAATGGGCGCCAGGTAGGGTGGCTGAACTCAACTACGACCATGCGTCCGCCTGACTTAGTCACCCGAAGGGCTTCTGCGAGCGCCTTGGGGTAATC
>CALBFE010000082.1 GCA_937888825.1 uncultured Actinomycetes bacterium
AGTACATCAAGCCTGACTTTGTTCATGTTTTTGCTAATGGCAAAATTGTTGAAGAAGGTGGACCGGATCTAGCCGACAAGCTAGAAGCCAATGGCTACGCAGATTACGTGAGCAAGTAAGGAACTAATGAGTTTTTCCGTTGTTGAGATACGTAAAGATTTTCCAATCTTTGAACGTACTATTCGCGATGGCAAAAGGTTGGTTTATTTAGATAGCGGTGCTACATCCCAAAAACCTTGGGTGGTGATTAATGCAGAGAGTGATTTCTACTCTAAGCACAATGCTGCCGTTCATCGAGGTGCCCATCAGCTAGCTGAAGAAGCTACCGATGCCTATGAGGGTGCCCGCGAAATTGTTGCTAAGTTTATTGGTGGGCAAGAGAGTGAAATTGTTTTCACAAAAAGTGCCACTGAATCAATCAACTTAGTTGCCTATGCAATAGGTAATGCCGAGCCAGGAAACCGCTTTGCATTAACAGCATCTGATTCCATTGTGGTTACCGAAATGGAACACCACGCGAACCTGATTCCTTGGCAGCAGTTAGCTGCTCGCACTGGAGCACAGCTCAAGTGGTTTAACGTTACGCAGGATTGCCGACTCGATCTTTCAAACATTGATCAGGTTATTACCGCCAATACAAAGGTAGTTGCGGTCACACACCAATCCAATGTTTTGGGAACTATCAACCCATTGGATGCAATTGTGAAGCGCGCACATGAAGTTGGCGCAGTAGTTGTCCTAGATGCCTGTCAATCAGTTCCACATATGAGTGTGGATGTAGTTGCACTTGGTGTGGATTTCTTAGCTTTTTCAGGACACAAAGCTGTCGGCCCAACGGGTGTGGGAGTGTTGTGGGGCAAAGCTGAGCTTCTAGATGAATTACCACCTTTCCTTACCGGTGGATCAATGATTGAAAACGTCACAATGACAACTGCAACATGGGCTCCAGTTCCCCAAAAGTTTGAAGCAGGTGTTCCAAACATGGCTCAGGCCGTGGGTTTAGGTGCGGCATGTAAATATCTATCTGACTTAGGCATGGACGCAGTACGCGAGCATGAAATTGCGATTACTGGCTATGCATTAGACAAGATGTCAGCTATTGAAGGAATCAGGATTGTTGGGCCATTAGAAAATGTTTCTCGTGGTGCTGTAGTTTCTTTCACTCTTGCAGATATTCATCCCCACGATATTGGCCAGTATGTTGATAGCCAGGGAGTCGCTGTTCGCACCGGGCATCACTGTGCTTGGCCGCTAGCGCGCGCTATGAATGTGCCTGCAACTACTAGAGCATCTTTCTATCTCTACAATGATGAGCGTGATGTTGATGCCTTAGTTGAAGCATTACTTGGTGCTCAGAAATACTTTGGGAGATTTTAATGGAACTCGATTCGCTCTATCAGGAAGTGATCCTGGATCACTACAAGCACCCTCAGCACAAAGGCCTTAATCCTGTCTATACGGCGCAAGTGAGCCATGTGAACACAAGTTGCGGTGATGAAATCACTTTGAATCTTAATGTTGAAAACAATGTGATTACTTCTATTACTTGGGACGGCCAAGGCTGTTCTATCTCTCAGGCCAGCGTTTCAATGCTCAGCGACCTAGTTACCGATAAAACGTTGGAACAAGCCAATGCGATTGTTAAATCATTTTCAGAGTTAATGGCAAGCAAGGGCACAGCAGCTGGAGACCCAGAAGTCCTTGAGGATGCAGTGGTATTTGCTGGAGTTTCAAAGTTTCCAGGTCGTGTAAAGTGTGCACTGCTTGGTTGGATGGCCTTTAAAGATGCAGCGATTCAGTCACAGGGAGAGAGCAAATGACAACGAGTGTTGAAGATGTAACAGAGGCGATGAAAGATGTTGTCGACCCAGAATTGGGAATCAACGTTGTCGACCTAGGTTTAATTTATGACGTTATGGTTGATGAAGCCAACATCGCAATTTTGAATATGACGCTGACTTCAGCTGCATGTCCACTACAAGATGTTATTGAGGATCAGACCCGTTCAGCGTTAGCGGGGATGACAACGGATGTGAAGATTAACTGGGTGTGGATGCCACCTTGGGGCCCAGACAAGATTTCTGATGATGGAAGAGATCAGCTTCGCGCTCTCGGTTTTACTGTCTGAGGTATAACTCAATAAGGTAGTCACATGTCAATGCATGCGGCTTGGATGACCCACAGATCTATGACCGCAGACCCATCGGTCAAGCAGCAAAAGCTCAAGGCCGGAACGGTAAAGCGAATCTTTACTTTCGCAAAACCATATCGACTCAGCATCTGGGTCTTTCTCTTAACCGTCGTCATTGATGCTGCGCTAATTGTTGCCACACCGTTACTCTTGCGCCAGCTCATTGATGAGGGTGTTATTCCAAAAGATGGCGCATTAGTCACTCGCTTGGCCATCTATGTTGGATTACTTGCAATTGCAGATGCTGCAATGAGCATGCTCGGACGTTATTTCTCTTCTCGAATCGGTGAAGGTCTTATCTATGACCTTCGTTCCTTAGTTTTCGGGCACGTGCAAAGACAATCAATCGCTTTTTTTACTCGCACACAAACAGGTGCGCTGATTTCTAGAATTAACTCAGATGTCATGGGAGCTCAGCAGGCATTTACTGCCACATTGTCAGGCCTTGTTAGCAACGTTGTGAGCCTGGTTCTCGTAGGTGTGACCATGATGATTTTGTCCTGGCAGATCACAATCTTTTCACTTCTGCTATTACCTGTATTTCTTATTCCAACTAAATGGGTTGGTCGCAAACTTCAAGAGTTAACCCGTGATTCCTTTAATACCAATGCCGAGATGTCGAGCACAATGACTGAGCGCTTTAATGTTTCTGGCGCAATGCTTGTCGCACTCTACGGAGAGCCCGATAGAGAGCGTGAATACTTTAGATCTAGAGCGCGCAAGGTTGCCGATATAGGAATAAAGATGGCAATGCTCAACCGTCTTTTCTTTATCGCGCTCACTAGCGTTGCAGCCATCGCTACAGCTTTTGCCTATGGAATTGGTGGTCATTTAGCCATTAATGGGGGAGTAACCGTTGGAACATTGCTGGCTATTACAGCTTTGTTAGCACGACTCTATGGACCACTGACAGCGCTATCGAATGTGCGCATTGATGTAATGACATCACTGGTTTCTTTTGAGCGAGTTTTTGAAGTTCTCGATTTAGAGCCGATGGTCAAAAATCGTGAGAATGCAGTTGGTCTGAAACCAACTCATCCAAAGATTGAGTTTAAGGATGTGAGTTTTTCTTATCCAAGAGCTGAAGAGATATCACTTGCCTCCCTTGAATCTGCAGCAAAGCCTGAGACGATTCAAAGTGGTGAAGTACTTCGCGGCCTTTCATTTACAGCAGCCCCCGGAACATTAACTGCATTAGTCGGTCCATCTGGTGCCGGCAAGACAACGATTAGTGCGCTGCTGCCACGTCTCTATGACGTTACAAAAGGTGCAATTGAAATTGATGGACATGACATTCGCGATTTAACTCTTGAATCTTTGCGTGGCGCCATTGGGGTTGTTATGCAGGATGCACACCTATTCCACGAGACTATTGCTGAGAACTTACGTTATGCAAAAAATGATGCCACAGAAGATGAAATGCGTGTTGCCTGTGAGTCAGCACAGATTTGGGATTTGATTAACTCACTACCTAACGGTTTGGACACAATGGTGGGTGAGCGCGGACATCGCTTATCCGGGGGAGAAAAGCAGAGACTTGCGATTGCCAGATTGCTGCTTAAATCACCGGCAGTGGTCATTCTTGATGAGGCTACTGCGCATTTGGATTCAGAGAATGAAGCGCTAGTTCAGGCGGCTTTACAGAGCGCACTTAAGGGTCGCACTAGCATTGTTATCGCACATCGTCTGAGCACTGTGCGAGATGCCGATCAGATTCTTGTTTTAGAAAAGGGTCAAATAGTTGAGCGCGGAAAACACGATGAACTTGTTGCTCGTGGAGGTCTATACGCCGATCTTTATAACCGTCAGGACTTAACGGGTTCGCCGAATTAATATTCGCCCGTAAATTACTAATCCGGCAAAGAAGAGCCATTGCAAGGCATATGCCATGTGCGGACCATCACTGAGTTCGGGAAGTTGGGCAGCAACTTTTGGTGTGAGTGAGCTTTCAGAGCCACTTAAGAGGTCGATGTAGTAATTTTGAGTTTGTAATTGAGATTGGGCATCTAGCTTAGAGATCAATCCATTTCCATCAGCGGGCAATGCAAAAAATAAACCACGTGGAAGTGAAGAATCTAAACGCAATCTACCTGTAATTGAAACTAGAGTTGTTGGTGGGGCAGTAATAGTTGGTGCAGTGGTAGCTGTTGCTCCAGCCTTCACCCATCCACGATCAACCCAGAATTTTTCATTGTTGGAGGTCGTAAACAAAGTGAGAACTTCAAAGCCGTAGAAACCTTCGCTATAACGGTTGCGCAGAAGAATCTGTTTTGTGGAGTCAAATACGCCTTGCGTCATAACAGTCTGCCACTCAGCGGCAAGGGGTGAATCTTTGACTGATTCCAAAGCAACCGGAGCAAGTGCAATGTGTTTTACAATGATTGCATTTCGAGCATGCCTATCGACACCACGGTGATACTGCCATTGGGCAGCTATGAGACAGAGAACAATTAGGGCGAGGGCTATTAGTGACTTGAATATTGCATATGGTTCGCGAACTTTTGCCATGACTAATCGAGTGATAAAGGTTTCTCTTCGATTATCTGATTATTGCGAGTAATGGTTTCACGTCCGGCATTTGCAATCACAACAGCAAAATATGGAAGACCAACGGCTCCGGCCAAAGCGAACCAACGGTAAGGACTAGGCAAGATAACTGTTAAGACGAAACAAGCCGTGCGAACCATCATGGAAATGAAATACCTTTTTTGGCGAGCAGATTGATCTTGGGTAAGGGCTAAGGGAGCAGTAGTAATCTCGAAAACTTTCTTTTTCTTAGCCATGTATTAAGAGTAGTGCTAGGCGCACCCAAGCGCTTCTTTTGAATACCTAGCGGTAACCAGTAAGTTTTGGCTATGAGTTCAGTGGCCTTGGTAACAGGTGGAAATCGCGGTATCGGTTTGGCAGTGGCGCACTCACTTGCTGCGGCTGGCCACGATGTTGTTGTTACATATCGCAGCGGCACAGCACCTGTTGGTTTCAAGTCCGTCATCATGGATGTGACCAGTACTGAGAGCGTCGATAAAGCTTTCGATGAGATTGAAGCCCAGTGGGGAATCCCAGAGATCATTGTTGCTAACGCAGGAATTACTAAAGATGGCCTTGTCATGCGGATGAGCGATGAGGATTTTGAATCTGTTATCGATGCCAACCTGACTGGTGCATTTCGTGTGGCACGTCGTGCGACTAAAGGTCTTTTGAAATTGAAAAAGGGTCGCTTGATTTTTGTTGGCTCGGTCGTTGGTGCATTGGGCTCTGCCGGACAGGTGAACTATTCATCTTCTAAATCTGGCCTTGTTGGAATGGCACGATCTTTTGCACGAGAAATTGGCAGCCGCGGCATCACCGCAAATGTTGTTGCACCAGGTTTTGTTGAAACCGATATGACATCGACTTTGGATGAAAAGCGCAGAAATGAAATAGCTGGATCAATTCCACTAGGCCGTTTTTGTTCTGCGCAGGAGATTGCTGACGTTGTCACCTTTATCGCTTCACCACAAGCCAGCTATATCTCTGGAGCTTTGATTCCAGTTGATGGCGGATTAGGAATGGGTCACTGATATGGGTTTACTCGATGGCAAGAAGATTCTCGTAACGGGAGTACTGACAGATAGTTCAATCGCATTTCACATTGCGCGCCTTGCACAAGAGCAGGGTGGGCAAGTGGTTCTCTCTTCCTATGGACGAGTGCTTTCTTTAACAACACGCATTGCAGGACGCTTGCCACAACCGGCACCCATCATTGAACTCGATGTTACAAACGAGGCTGATCTTGCAGCTCTTGAATCACGAGTGCGTGCGCATTTTCCAGAAGGCCTAGATGGAGTCGTTCATTCAATTGGATTTGCTCCTGAGGCAGCACTTGGCGGGAATTTCCTAAATACATCTTGGGAAGATGTCTCAACTGCCATGCATGTTTCTGCTTATTCTTTGAAGTCTTTGACAATGGCTGCTAAGCCACTCTTTACTGACGGCGGATCAGTTGTGGGCCTTGATTTCGATGCAACCGTTGCCTGGCCTAAATATGACTGGATGGGTGTTGCTAAAGCTGCACTGGAATCAACATCGCGTTATTTAGCCCGTGATTTGGGTGCTGAAAATATTCGCATTAATTTAGTAGCAGCAGGACCAATTCGAACTATGGCTGCTAAATCTATTCCTGGCTTTGATGAGTTTGAAAAAGTATGGAATGAACGAGCTCCAATGGAGTGGGATGTGAATGATCCGGTCCCTGCAGCTCAGGCTGTTGTTGCACTACTTTCAGATTGGTTTCCAAAGACCACTGCCGAGATCATCCATGTTGATGGTGGCCTCCATGCGATGGGTGCTTAAGCCTGTAATAGGGGCCAATTTCACCTTTTAGCCCACAGCAGGTAATCTTTGCCCCAGACCAGTGGCCTAATAATCACTGCAAGAGGAGTTACCGCTCCCACCTTCTTCGCCACTAGTGCGAGCTGGTTTGTCGGATAAGAGATTTTCTTCTCTTTTTCCTTGCGGTTTTCTCATGCAGCGCTGTTAGACCAAAGCGTTAAACGAAGCCGAAGGAGCACAAATCACAACTGACCCGCGCATTAATGATCGTATTCGCACACCCGAAATTCGTCTTATCGGTTACACCGGTGAGCAAGTTGGGGTTGTAGATATCGATACAGCGTTAAAGATGGCAGATGAAGTCGGTCTCGACTTAGTTGAGATCGCACCAGATGCTAATCCGCCCGTTTGCAAGATCATGGACTTCGGAAAATATAAGTACGAAGTTGCACAGAAGGCACGGGAAGCGCGACAGAACCAGACCCACATTGTGGTGAAGGAAGTGCGTTTAACACCAAAGATCGAAACTCATGATTACGTTACTAAGCGAAATCAGGTTGAGAAATTTCTCAAGGGTGGCGACAAGGTGAAGGTGACGATGAAGTTCCGCGGCCGCGAACAAACGCGACCTGAGATGGGCTACAAGCTATTGCAGCGTCTTGCAGAAGATGTCGCAGAGTTTGCCTTTGTTGAGTTCGCCCCTAAACAAGAGGGACGAAATATGACAATGGTGTTAGGCCCAACAAAGAAGAAGACAGAAGCAGTAGCTGAAGCAAAAGCAGCGCGTAAGGCAAAGGCCGATGCCGCAGCAGAGACAACGGATGGAGCGTAAGAAATGCCAAAGATGAAAACACATAGTGGTGCGAAGAAGACTTTCCGCATCACAGGTACTGGAAAGGTTATGCACGAGCGTGCTGGAAAGCGCCACTTACTCGAGCACAAATCTTCACGAGTTACCCGCCGTCTCTCAACTGAGAAGTCTGCAAAGCCAACCGTCACAATGACAGCCAAGCGCATGCTTGGTTTGAAGTAAGGAAGTGTGAATTAAATGAGAGTAAAACGCGGAGTTCACGCTGCTAAGAAGCGTCGCACAACATTAGAACGTGCCAGTGGTTATCGCGGACAACGTTCCCGTCTTTTCACAAAGGCGAAGGAGCAAGTTACGCACTCTATGGTTTATGCCTTCAACGACCGTAAAGATAAGAAAGGCGATTTCCGTCGCCTATGGATTCAGCGCATTAACGCTGGATGCCGCGAACATGGTCTTACATACAACCGCTTCATCCAAGGCCTTAAGGCTGCTGGGGTGGAAGTAGACCGTCGTGTTCTTTCAGATCTAGCAACAAATGATCCAGCTACATTCAAGACACTTGTTGATGTTGCTCGCAAGAGCCTTGTATCTGCTTAATAGATCCCAATGATTGAGAGCCTTAACTCGCCACATATCGCGCGAGTTAAGGCTCTCATTGGTTCTAGGGGAACAAAAGAACGTAAGTCTTCGGGACACTTTGTTGCAGAAGGTTTGCAATGTGCCAGAGAAGCGTTAGTTGCAAGTAGTGGCCCACGAATTGAAACTCTGTATTTAACGCCATCAGGTCGAAATAAAGTAGAACAGATCGCTGACTTATCCGCGCTTAATGTTGTTGAGGTAAGTGATGAAGTCATGAAGGCGATGTCAGAGACAATTACCCCACAAGGAATTCTGGCCGTGTGTTCAATTCCAACCAGCTCCCTTGAATCAATTGTCTTAAATGGAACACGCAAATTTGTTTACCTTTCAGAGATACAAGATCCAGGTAATGCCGGAACAATCATTCGATCTGCCGACGCCTTTGGTATTGATGCCGTGATTACTTCACCTGGCAGCGTTGATCTTTACTCACCAAAAGTTGTCCGTAGTACTGCAGGTTCACTCTGGCACACACCAGTTTTTGAAAACGTAGAGTTAGCTACAGTTCTAGCCCTTGGTGTTCAAGCTTTCACTTTGGCTGCAGAAGGTCAAAAACCACTTAAGGACCTGAAGATCACGAAAGATTGTGTTGCGATATTTGGTAATGAGGCCAGGGGATTAGCAACCGCCCAAGGCGTATCTTCTATTGAGCAAGTCAAAATCTCGATGCCTGGTAATGCCGAAAGCCTGAATCTTTCGGCTGCGGCAACCATTGTTATGTATCACCTAGCAAATATCCCATCTTCCTAAACTCTCACAGGATAGAGTTGGCTCTATGCGCCAAGAAGATGTCTCACAATGGGTTAAAGATGCCCAAAGCGCTTTTAACGCCGCAAGTGATTTGGATTCTTTAAAGGCCGCTCGCTTAGCCCACTCCGGCGACAAGGCACCTATTTCCCTTGCTTCACGGGGACTTGGATCTTTATCACCAGATGAAAAAGCTAGCTTTGGCAAAATTATTGGAGATGCGAAAGCGGCAATAGCTCTTGCTCTAGCTAAGGCCACGGAAAAACTTGAAGCCGAGCGAGATAAGAAAGTATTACTAGAAGAAGTTGTAGATATTACTCTGCCTGTTAATCGCAGACATCGTGGGGGATTGCATCCGATTTCAATTATCAAAAACGAAGTATCAGATTTCTTTATCGAACAAGGTTATGCAGTTGCTGAAGGGCCAGAGCTTGAATCAGGGTGGTTAAACTTTGATGCACTCAATATTCCTGCAGATCATCCAGCTCGCACAATGCAAGACACGTTCTTTGTTGAGCCAGTGGAATCTGGAATGGTGCTTCGTACTCACACATCACCTGTGCAGATCCGTACCATGCTGACTCAAACACCACCTATCTATGTCATCTGTCCTGGGCGAACATTTAGAGCAGATGAATTAGATGCAACACATAGTCCAGTTTTTCATCAGGTAGAAGGTTTAGTTGTCGATAAGGGAATAACGATGGCGCACCTTAAGGGAACACTAGATAACTTTGCACGACATATGTTCGGTCCAGATGTGACAACACGTCTTCGCCCATCCTTTTTCCCATTTACTGAGCCAAGTGCTGAAGTCGATGTTTTCTTTAACAACCGCTGGATTGAATGGGGCGGTTGCGGCATGGTCAATCCAAAGGTTCTACAAAGCTGCGGAATAGATACTGATGTCTATAGTGGCTTTGCTTTTGGTATGGGATTAGAGCGAACTTTGATGGTGCGACATGGCATTACGGACATGCATGACATCGTTGAGGGCGATTTGCGCTTCACGCGCCAATTCGGGGTGGGCCTCTAATGCGCGCGCCCTTATCGTGGATTAAAGAGTTTGTAGATATCCCTGCAAAGGTAAGTGCAGATGAGATTTCTGATGGCCTTATTCGTGTTGGCTTTGAAGTTGAAGAAATTATCTACCAGGGTGCTGATTTAACTGGTCCTCTTAAGTTTGCAAAGGTTCTTTCGATTGAAGAGTTGACCGAGCACAAGAAACCCATTCGCTATGTGGGTATTGATTGTGGTGAGAAGGAAACTCGCTATGTGATTTGTGGTGCTACGAATTTTGCAGTGGGGGACATGATCGTTGCAGCTCTTCCAGGAGCCGTACTGCCAGGTGATTTCGCCATCAGTGCCCGTGAGACTTATGGCAAAACTTCCAATGGAATGATTTGTTCTGCGCGTGAACTTGGCATCAGCGATGAGCATGCGGGCATCATGGTTTTCTCAGCAGAAGATGCAAAGGTTGGCGCAGATGCAATCGAAGGTTTGCAGATTAATGATGTGATCTTTGATGTGGCAGTTAACCCCGATCGCGGTTATGCGCTGAGTATTCGAGGCATTGCCCGCGAGGTCGCAGGCTCACTTGGCCTTAAGTTCACAGATCCAGTCGATGGGCTGCGTTCATTAAAGTTTTCAGAAACCGGTAAGGGTGTGAGTGCAAAAATCGAGGATAAATCCTCAGCCTCAGTTTTTTATCTGCGAACTATGTCTGCCTTTGACCCTAAAGCCACAACACCCCTATGGATGCGACGTCGGGTTGAAAAGATGGGCATGCGGTCTATTTCACTCGTTGTGGATGTTACAAACTATGTCATGTTAGAACTTGGCCAACCATTACATGCTTTCGATAAGTCAAAGATCAAAGGCGGCTTAACCATTAAGCGTGCTGGTAAGGCACAAAAGTTTGTCACTCTAGATGGCCAAGAGCGCACGTTAGATCCAGATGATCTGATGGTCAGTGATGATGATCAACCATTAGCACTTGCAGGAACCATGGGTGGGCTTTCATCAGAGATCACACAGACGACAACAGATATTGCACTAGAAGCCGTTCGATTTGATCCAGTATGTATTGCAAAGAATTCACGCAGACATAAGCTCTCTTCAGAGGCATCAAGGCGTTTAGAGCGAAGCGTTGATCCATCACTTGCTGAATTTGCATCAGCGCGATTTGTTCAACTACTAACGGCTCACAGTTCAGCTGTTCATGTGGCAACAGTGGTTGCAGGAGAGCCTGTTTATGCCCCTGTCGTGAAGATCGATCCGACTTATATTTCGAAGATTCTGGGCTTTGAGGTTCCAAACGCGGAAATTGCACGCATCCTTCGCCTTGTTGGCTGTGATGTGGATGAGAAGAGCTGGGCAATTGATCCACCATCATGGCGCGCAGATCTATTGGGTATTGCTGATTTTACTGAAGAAGTGGCACGCATGATTGGTTACGACAAGATTCCATCAATCTTGCCACTTCGTCCTTTGCACGCATCTTTAACCCCAACACAAAAGCGTCGTAGAGCAGTTGCAACGATGCTAGCTAGCCGCGGATTAGCCGAAGTTCAAACTTTCCCATTTACTAACCAGGAAACAATTGATGCAATGGGCTTTGTCGGAGAGCGCGCTGCCACTTATGCAATTGCAAATCCAATGTCAGAAGAGTTCCCGTTAATGCGAGTTCATTTAGTTCCTGGATTAATTGAAGTTGCTCAGCGAAATATCAGCCGCGGCGCCAAGGATTTTGCAATCTTTGAAATGGGATCTATTTTCCGGAGTTCACAGAAATTGGTACTAGCGATTTCTCCAGATTTGACCAAGCGCCCAACTCAAAAGGTGATTGATGAGATTTTTGCATCAGTTCCTCCGCAGGCGTATCACGTGGCTGGTTTATTAGTAGGAAAAGTAGAGAATGAAAACTGGCAAGGTAAAGCGCGTGCATACACCTGGCACGATGCAATTGAGTATGCACAAGACATTCTGGCGCTATGTAATCTTGAGTGGAGTATTAAGCGCTCAGACTTTGCGCCTTGGCATCCAGGTCGTTGTGCTGAATTAATTGTTGATGGTAGAGCTGTTGCACATGCCGGAGAGCTTCATCCGCGGATTATTGCCAAGTATGGATTGCCAGAACGAAGCGTTGCATTTGCTGTTGGTTTGAGCGCTCTACCGGATTCATCTTTAGTGCGGCCAACTCGTGTTGGAACAATGCCAGCAGCGTTGCAAGATGTGGCGTTGATTGTTGATGAGAAGGTGACTGCAGCCCAAGTTCAAGCAGCGCTTACAGAGGGTGCAGGAGAGTTACTGGAATCCATTTCACTTTTTGATCGATACGACAAGATAGGCGATGGCAAGATCTCTTTAGCTTTCACTCTGGTCTTTAGAGCACCTGATCGCACTCTGACGGGTGATGAGGTTTCAGCCATGCGTGAGGCAGCTACAGCGGTGGCAGCCAAGAAGTGCGGGGCAGTAGTTCGTACCGCATAAATATGCAGGTGTTTGCATAAATATCGATTAGAAGATATCCTAGAACCATGAAAACAGCGGTCATTGGTGCAAGCGGCTATGCCGGGGGAGAACTCCTTCGTTTGCTAGCAGTACATCCCCATTTTCAAGTAACGGCAATCAGTGCTCATTCGAATGCGGGTGAGTTCATCACTTCCGTGCACCCACACCTAACAATTCATAGTGGCGAGAAGTTTTTGGCTGTTTCAGAGATCGATTTTTCAGATATAGAGCTGGTTTTTATCGCATTGCCACATGGCGAATCAGCATCGCTTATTGCAAAGATCCCAGCTACTGCCAAAATTGTAGATCTTGGTGCTGATTACAGATTAGAAGATGCTTCTCAGTGGGAAAAATACTATGGCGGAGCCCACGCTGGTGCATGGGTATATGGGTTACCTGAACTATCCCCGGGACAGCGTCAAGCTATTGCAAAAGAGAGCAGAGTTTCCAATCCAGGTTGCTATGCAACTGCAATTACATTGGGTATCGCGCCAGCGGTCAATCATGTGGATGTGAGTGATGTCGTAGTCGTTGCAGCATCTGGAACGACAGGTGCTGGAAGAAGCGCAAAGCTCAACTTGATTGCAAGTGAAGTAATTGGTTCTCTGACTTCTTACAAATTCGGGGGAGTTCATCAGCACACGCCCGAAATTGAGCAAGCAGTCTCTGCGATTGCACAAAAGGACGTGAAGATTTCTTTCACACCTATTCTGGCTCCAATGCCTCGTGGCATCCTTGCAACAATTACGGCCAAGCTGAACAAGCCTATGAATTCACAGGCAGCTCATGGTCTCTTTTCAAATCACTATTCCAATGAATACTTTGTGGACGTTCTGCCACTCGGGCAAATGCCTAAGACAGGATCTGTTACAGGCTCTAACAAGGTTCAAATACAGGTGGCAGTCGATGAACACACTAACCGTCTAGTCATCAGTGTTGCCTTGGATAATTTAGGAAAAGGCGCAGCTAGCCAAGCAATTCAAAACGCAAACATCATTACAGGTTTTCATGAGGGTTCTGGTCTATCAACTGACGGCTTAGGCGCATGAAACTACCTGAGGGCTTTGTAGGAGCTGCTTGTGCTGCAGGTTTAAAGAGCACGGGAGCACTTGATTTAACGCTGATTGAAAATACTGGTCCTTATTTTTTCGGTACCGCAGTATTCACATCGAACAAAGTTGTAGCAGCACCGGTTATTTGGAGCAAGCAAGTAGTTAAAGATCAGATTGTCAGAGCAGTTGTGCTCAACTCTGGCGGGGCTAATGCTTGCACCGGACCTCAAGGTTTTGCTGATACTCATGCAACAGCAGAGTTAGTTGGGGAGTTACTAGAGGTTTCTTCGGGGGAAGTAGTTGTCTGCTCTACTGGCCTCATTGGGGAATTACTGCCAATGACAAAGATTGAAAATGGAATTAGATCTTTGGCAACGATACTTAAATCAGAATCACTGCGGGAGTGCGCTCAAGCCATTATGACAACAGATTCAGTACCAAAGATCGCACAAGCAACACTGGGTAAAGTGCAAGTGGCAGGTATCGCCAAAGGCGCCGGAATGCTGGCTCCAGCTTTAGCAACCATGCTCTCTGTTGTTATGACAGATGGGCAAGTTGGTTCCAATGCGGCAAGGATATTTGCTCAAGTAACTGATCGTACCTATAACCGAATTGATTCAGATGGCTGTACTTCCACCAATGACACAGTCCTATTCATGGCATCTGGTGCTTCTGGTCAAACACTTTCTGATTCAGAATTAGAAGAGTTGTTGATGAAAGTATGCGGTTCATTAGCTGCCCAACTCATTGAAGATGCTGAAGGATCTACAAAATCTGTGGCAATCACCGTCAATAGTGCAATGAGTGAGAACGATGCAGTTGAAGTGGCTAGAGCATGTGCTCGCAACAACTTACTCAAGGCTGCAATTTTTGGTGGAGATCCCAACTGGGGAAGAGTTTTGGCCGCCGTTGGAACAGCAGCTGCCCACATGGATCCCTTGACGATTGATGTCAGTCTCAATGGTGTTCAGGTTTGCTCGAATAGCGCCCCGGATGCTGATAAGAGTGCAGTAGATTTCAGCAACCGCTTGGTGGAAATTGTTATTGACCTGAAAGTTGGCAATGCCAGTGCGACAGTGATGACTAATGATCTCTCACATGACTATGTGCATGAGAACTCTGCGTACTCAACATGATTGTCGTTAAATTTGGCGGGCATGCGATGAAGGATGAAAACGGAGCCTTTGCCCAAGCAATAGCTGCTGCCCAGGCAACAGGTGAATCTGTAGTTGTTGTTCATGGCGGGGGACCACAAATAGATGCAGCGTTGAAAGCTAAAGGAATTGAAAGTTCATTTGTTGGGGGCTTTCGTTACACAACATCAGAGATTTTTGAGGTTGTGGAAAATGTTTTGGCTAATGAAGTTGGACCAAAGGTTGTCCAGGCTTTGATGCAAGGTGGAATTACTGCGCAAGCACTATCGGGCCGAACCTTGCCAACTTTGATTGCGAGAAAGAAAATGACTTTAGTTAATGGAAGCAGTGCAGATTTAGGGCAAGTGGGAGAAGTTGTCAGGGTCGATATTTCACAGCTAAAAGAACTTGTTAGCAAAGGAATTGTTCCAGTAGTTGCACCGATAAGTAGTGATGAAGATAGTGCTGGTGGATTGAATGTGAACGCTGATTTAGCTGCTGCAGCCATTGCTGGTGCGCTAGATGCTTCTGCATTAATCGTTATGACAGATGTTGGTGGGATTTATCGTAATTGGCCAGATACTTCTTCATTAATTGAGTCGATTTCTTCAGAAGAGCTCAGCGCTATAAAGGCAGGATTTGCTGAAGGCATGGCACCGAAAGTCCAAGCCGCTTTAGATGCGATTTCAGGTGGCGCCAAGGCGGTAAGAATCATTGATGGAACTGACCCACATAGTTTTGCAGATGCACTACTGAGTAAGGGTGGAACGTTGGTGATCGCATGAAAAACGCAGATTTTATCAAACAGTGGAAGAACACAACCCAGAACAATTACGGTGTGCCATCTCTTGCTTTAGTTAAGGGCAAAGGCATAGTTGTTACTGATGCCGATGGAAAGCAGTACTTGGATTTCTTAGGCGGAATCGCCACTAGCGTTTTGGGCCATGCACATCCAGCTATCGTGAAGGCTGTTAGCAAGCAGATTGCACAGCTGAGTCATGTGAGCAATTTCTATGCCCATCCCAACGCCTTAGCGTTAGCTGCAAAGCTAGTTGAAATGACGGGCGACAAGAGCGCACGAGTTTTCTTCTGCCAATCTGGCGCTGAGGCTAATGAAGCAGCACTCAAGCTTTCCCGTCGCACAGGCCGCAACCGCATTATTGCTGCTCAAGGTGCCTTTCATGGAAGAACGATGGGTGCACTTTCATTGACGGGCCAACCTGCAAAACGTGAACCATTCCTGCCATTGGTTAAAGGCGTGAAGCATGTTGCCTATGGTGATATCGAAGCTATGCGTCGTGCTATTTCGAAAAAGACTGCCATGGTTATCTTGGAACCCATCATGGGTGAGGCTGGAGTAATTATTCCGCCTGCTGATTATTTGGCTCAGGTGAGAAAACTCTGTGATACATACGGTTCCTTACTTGTTATCGACGCAGTACAAACAGGAATGGGTCGCACCGGAGATTGGTTTGGTTATGAGTATTCAGGCATCAAGCCTGATGTGATCACTGTGGCCAAAGGTTTAGGAGGTGGATTGCCGCTAGGTGCCATGATCGCTTTAGGGAAAGCAGCGTCTCTTTTTGAAGCCGGAGATCATGGTTCAACATTTGGTGGCAATCCCGTAACAACTGCAGCTGGTCTAGCCGCAATTGCCGTGATTGAGAAAGAGAAGTTGATTGAAAAGGCCGTGCTTCATCATGAGTATCTTTTGGCTGAGTTAGCAGTGATTAAGGGTGTCAAAGAAGTGCGTGGTGCTGGATTACTTGTTGGCATTGAACTAGATGGCCCACACGCTAAAGATTTTGCTGCCAACATGCTCAAAGCTGGGGTTTTGGTGAACGCGGCCAATGAATCAACTATTCGTATTGCACCTGCCCTCATTGTCACTCAGGCACAGCTGGTGAAGTTTGTTTCAATCTTTAGAAAGGTGATCAGTGATGGCAAGTAATGCAACCAATGTTTCTGCGCGCAGAGCTAAGGCGATTGCGCTGATTCAATCTGGAGTTATTCATTCACAGTCTGATTTGGTCGTGGCACTCAAGAAGAGTGGATATCGAGTTACTCAGGCAACTGCTAGTAGAGATCTAGAAGAGATCGGTGCTGTTCGGGGGCGTGACAGAGAAGGTGAATCTGTTTATCAAATTAGAGAGTCATCTGATGATGCTCTCTCTCGCATCAATCCTGTCCCCTCAAAGTTAATTCTCTCCGTTGATCACAGTGCCAATTTGGCTGTTATTCACACACCGCCGGGAGCAGCGCAGTTCGTTGCAAGTTCACTCGACCACGCCAATCTCACAGGTGTTATTGGCACGATTGCAGGCGACGACACGATTATCCTTGTGTCCAAGAAAGCAATGGGTGGGGCGCAATTAGCGAAAGAATTGCTCGCTTACGCAGCAACTAAGAATGGGAGAAAGTAAATGGCGCTCTGGGGTGCTCGTTTTAGTGATAGCCCTGCTGATGCTGTCTTTGCACTCTCTCGCAGCGCCCACTTTGATTGGCGATTAGCCCCCTATGACATTCGTTCATCCCTCGCGCATCTATCTGTTTTGGAATCAAGCAAGTTAGTAACAAAGAATGATGCAGCTGCAATACGTGGAGCGCTCAAGGAGTTAGCTGATGAAGTAGCCAAAGGTTCCTTTGTTGCAGATGCGGCTGATGAAGATGTTCATAGCGCTCTAGAGCGTGGCTTAACTGCAAAGCTGGGCCCTGTCGGGGGAGCACTTCGCGCTGGAAGATCTCGTAATGATCAGGTGACAACAGATCTTCGCCTATTTGCCATCGATCACATGTTGGAAGTGGCCACATTAGTTACCGCGTTGAATACCTCGATTTTGAACAAAGCTAATGAGTATGTCAACGATAGCGCTCCAGGTTTTACACATATCCAACATGCACAGCCAGTTTCATTTGGCCATGAATTAGCTAAGCATGCACATGCATTTGCAAGAGACTTAGATCGCATCAATGATTGGTTCAAGCGCACATCAGTGAGTTCTCTTGGAGCCGGTGCACTTGCAGGTTCATCTCTCCCACTAGATCCTGCACGCACCGCTAAGGACCTAGGCTTTGATACAACTTTTGCAAACAGCATTGATGCAGTCAGTGACCGTGATTATGTCGCTGAGGCACTCTTTATCTGCGCAACAATAGGTTTGCACCTCTCTCGCATTGGTGAAGAGTGGACGCTATGGGCATCGACAGAGTTCGCTTGGGCCAAGGTTGCAGACGAGTATTCAACTGGTTCATCAATCATGCCTCAGAAAAAGAATCCAGACATGGCAGAACTTGCTAGAGGTAAATCAGGTCGCTTGATTGGCAATCTAGTCTCAGTGATGACAATGCTTAAAGGATTGCCTTTTGCTTATAACCGCGATTTACAAGAGGACAAAGAGCCGCTCTTTGACAGTATCGACACTTTGCTCTTAACACTTCCAGCAGTGACAGGGATGGTTGCGACTACAGATTTTGATCGCGAAAAAATGGCACTCGCAGCACCTACTGGATTCTCTCTTGCTACAGAAATTGCAGATTATTTAGTTCGAAAGAATGTTCCCTTTGCATCTGCCCATGATTCGGCAGGTAAGTGCGTTGCCTTGTGTGAGAAAACATCTCGTCAGTTACATGAACTTAGCGATGATGAGTTCAAAGCAATCCATCCATCTCTAGATGGGGGAGTCAGAGACGTGCTTAATGTGGCTGGGGCTTTGAATTCACGGACCACAGCAGGAGGAACTGCGCCAGCATTAGTTGCCGAGCAGATTAAATTGGCATTGCAAGAAAATCAGAGGCAATCTAAGAAAATAGCAGCCAAAGCGCAGGCCTTTTCAGAGATGATGGGGGCATGAACCTTCTAGAAGATCTACGCTGGCGCGGACTTTTAGCCCAGTCGACCGATGAGGCGGCGCTGCTTGAATCGTTGAAAAAACCCATCACTTTATACGTGGGCTTTGATCCAACTGCGCCATCACTACATGTTGGCAACCTAGTAGTTCTACTTGTTTTGCGCCGTTTCCAATTAGCTGGCCATACACCAATCGCATTGGTTGGCGGTGCTACAGGATTAGTCGGAGATCCCAGCGGTAAGAATGAAGAGCGCACACTTAACAGCACCGAAATTGTTGAAGGTTGGGTAAGCCGGATTCGCACACAAGTTTCAGCGTTCCTTGATTTTAGCGAAGCAAAGAACAAAGCCGTTGTCGTTAACAACCTTGATTGGACTTCACCGCTTAGTGCCATTGAGTTTCTGCGTGATATCGGTAAGCATTTTAGCGTTAATCAAATGCTCTCTAAGGATTCTGTATCTGCCAGATTAGAAGCTGGTGGAATTTCCTATACTGAGTTTTCATACCAGGTGCTGCAGTCTTATGATTTCTTAGAACTTTACCGACGCAACAACTGCACATTGCAATTAGGTGGCTCAGATCAGTGGGGCAACATCGTTGCTGGTTTAGATTTGATTCGCCGTGTTGAGCAGGGAAATGGTCATGCGTTAACGGTGCCACTTTTAACTAAAGCCGATGGAACTAAGTTTGGTAAAACTGCTGGGGGATCAGTGTGGCTAGATCCGTCCATGACTTCTCCATATGCCTTTTTCCAGTACTGGCTAAACACCGATGATAAAGATGTAATTAATTTTCTTAAGGTCTTTTCTTTCAAATCACATGAGGAAATTACCGCACTCGAGAATGCTCATAAAGAGAATCCTGGTTTGCGCGAAGCACATCGCGCCCTTGCCCGTGAACTAACTTCACTCGTGCATTCACAAGCAACAACTGATCGAGTAGAAGCTGCTGCAAAGGCTCTTTTTGGTCAAGGAGATCTGACAGAACTTGATGAAGAGACACTTGCTGGTGCACTTGCAGAACTACCTCGCACAACTGTTTCGAAAAATGATGCAATTCCAACCTGGGTAGATCTCCTAGCAGCAACTGGTGTTGTTGATTCGAAATCTGCTGCGCGCCGTATTGTTAAAGAGGGTGGCGCATATCTCAATAATGAAAAGATCTCCGGAGAAGATTTTGCACCTCAAAAATCTGACTTTTTATGCGGTAAATATGCGGTTTTGCGAAAGGGCAAGCGAGATTTAGCTGCCGTGGAGCTGGTCTAAAAATCTCCCTTTTTGGCTTAAAACGCTAGCGGGTCAACGTTTTTTGATGTGTTCAAAGTGGTTGAAAAGCAGTCGGAACCCCGATTTGACCCCCTTGGGCTTGGGGGATATAGTTTCCTTCTTGCTGTGAAACGGACGATTGAGGCCGAACAGCATTGACTCCCCGATCTAGAGCTTCATTTGGCGCGGTTTGACCGTGCCTGCGTGTATGCACTAGGTTTGGCGGTCTGCCCTGAAAAATAGGAGAAATCCTAGGACTCAGTGCGCATCCGTACCTTGAGAACTCAACAGCGTGCTAATAAGTCAATGCCAATATGTGGCTCTATTTGTCATGCTTTAAGTAGCAAAAAACCAGTGTTTTACACTGCTTTGATAGATATCCACGGCAAATAAATACTTCAATGAGGTATGACCGTTAAAAGTTATACCCGTTGATTTCCTTTGGTAATAAGACAAAATAAACGTTAGTTTGTTTGTCTGTACGCCAGATAAAACTTTCTATGGAGAGTTTGATCCTGGCTCAGGACGAACGCTGGCGGCGTGCTTTACACATGCAAGTCGAGCGATGAGATCCCTTCGGGGAAGGATTAGCGGCGAACGGGTGAGGAACACGTGAGGAATCTGCCTTCAACACTGGGATAACTCCGGGAAACCGGGGCTAATACCGGATACGAGGCCTGCAGGCATCTGCGGGTCTGGAAAGTTTTTCGGTTGAAGATGACCTCGCGGCCTATCAGCTTGTTGGTGAGGTAATGGCTCACCAAGGCGACGACGGGTAGCCGGCCTGAGAGGG
>CALBFE010000083.1 GCA_937888825.1 uncultured Actinomycetes bacterium
ATGGAAGGCATTTGATGAACCTGCCACTTTTACAGAAAAGATGTTGCTTAATCTCCATTCCAAACAGGCCAAATGATGTAGGATAAGCAATCTCCTTTTCCTTCACGTTATTCCCATGCTCAAGCTCCTCAACACCCTAGCTTTCTGCCTGTTTGCGTTAGCCTCCTTAGCTCCGGCCCAGAGCTCTATTATTTCCTGGGGCTACGATGCCAATAACCAAGTATCCAACACACCGCTCGGTACTGACTTCGTGGCAATTGCCGGCGGCGGCAATCACTCGCTGGGGCTGAAGGTTGACGGCAGCATTGAGTCCTGGGGCGATGACTGGTTTGGCCAAGTGACTAACACGCCGCTTGGAAATAACTATGCGCAAATCGCCGGCGGAAGCAGCCACTCCCTGGTGCTAACGAACGTTGGTAGCCTGGAGTCTTGGGGCTACGATGCCTACAACCAAGTTTCAAACACACCACTTGGCACAGGCTTCACACAGGTTGCTTGTGGCCTAGGTCACTCCGCTGCAATCAAAGCCGACAGCTCTCTCGTTTCTTGGGGCTGGGATAGCAGCGGTCAAGTTTCTAGCACGCCTTCAGGCATCGGCTTCGAGCAAGTTGCTTGCGGATCCTACCATTCGTTGGCGGTGAAATCAGATGGCTCTATCGTATCTTGGGGCGATGACAGTTTTGGATTGGTCAGCAACACGCCCGGCGGCACAAACTTCGTACAAGTCATTGGCGGGTACGATCACTCCGTTGCCCTGCGAACCGATGGCAGTCTTATCGCATGGGGAGATGACACCTACGGTCAAGTTTCCAATACTCCAGTGGGAACGGATTTTGTGCAAGTCGTCGCCGGGATTTGGCACTCGATGGCTTTACGAACTGACGGCTCAATAGCTTCTTGGGGATATGACTATTACGGCGAGGTCACGCTTACTCCGCCTGGCGCAAACTTCATGATGTTGGCAGAAGGGGGCGGACATTGTTTAGTGCTAGAGGGCCTTGATACTGATCAGGACGGCCTTTTTGATCATGACGAAGACTTAAACCTTAACTCAATATTAGACCCTGGTGAAACCGATCCATTTGATCAAGACACCGACGACGACGGCCTGGGTGATGGCGAAGAAACTCTCACTCTGCGCGCTGACACACGTTGGCTGCAAGCGCCGAACGGCAACTACTATCGTCTTGCTCTTGCCAACACATGGGCCAATGCGCGCGCTGCTGCCCTTGCTCAAGGTTACGATTTAACCAGCATTCAAGATCAAGCCGAAGCTGATTGGCTTTACTCCACATTTGGAAATATCAATGATGGCTTTTGGATTGGACTGAACGATTTCTCCAGCGTTTTTGAATGGTCAGATGGCAGCCCCGTGAACTACACCAATTGGGCAACCGGTGAACCGAACAGGTCTTTCATTGCCGCATATGTTGGCGGCCCATCCACTGCAGAGCCTGGCAACTGGTACGGCGAGTTTGCCGGCGTTACTCCACGTTTAGCTGTATGGGAAACTCCTGGCCCGAACCCTCCGCAAACCGCTCTCGATCCACTTGCATGGGACACTGATGGCGACGGCCTTTCCGATGGCCAGGAGCTCGGTTTAGATTCAATATTCTGGGATGGCTTTGGTCTCGTTGGTATTAGTGGCACCGATTCACTTGTGTTCGCGCCCGACACCGACACCCTTACAACCACAGATCCGCTTGACCTTGACAGCGATGAAGATGGCTTAGCAGATGGCCTAGAAGACGCCAATGCAGATGGAGCAACAAGCCTTACAGAAACCAATCCTTCTGAAAGTGACAGTGATGGCGACGGTCTCACCGATGGCTTAGAGCTAGGTCTAGTTGTTGGAACGATTGATTCCGACGGCAATATCTTCGTTCCAGATGCAGACCCATTAACCACCACCAACCCTCTTGCCATGGATACAGACTCTGGCGGGATTAGCGATGGCGTTGAAGATCAAACCGCAGACGGTGCCGTTGATACTTGGGAGACCGATCCCAATTCCAGCGCCGATGATGACTTCGCCTTCTACGTTACCAATCTAACTCCAGGCGGCGTCGTTCACTTCAAGGTTCATAATGCCACACCCAATATGGTGATCGTGCCCGCCTTCTCCTTAACTGGTCCGGGCCCTACGATGACAACGCTTGGAATTAATGTTGCCCTGAGTATGCCTATTAAGGTTTTGCCCCCGACTCTTTCCGACGCAAGTGGCGCCGCCAATTGGAATGGTCCACCTGTCCCGCTGGCCGCACAAATTGGTTTTGATGTGTATCTGCAGGCGGTGGAAGTGCCAGTGAGTTCGGTGCAACAACCACGAGCAAGCAATCCCGTCCTGTTGCCGGTGGGCGCGAATTGATACCCTTTATGTGAAGTTCATGTGAACAATTGCAACGCGGAAACCTAACAAATGACACAGCTCCCCCCCGGCCGCTATGAGCGTCTGATCGACCAACAATTGCGCGAGCAGTTGCAGGATCTTGAAGCGTGCGTGCAAGTGGGCAAGGTTGATGCCGCCGAAGCCCCAGGCGCGTTGCTGCGATTTTTGGCGCCGCATATTGAGCGCGCGTTTTCGGCAGTGGGCGAGAAGCGCGTTGAGGATCAATGGAAGTTGTGCAATCAGATTTTGCAGCTACTTGGCACAGAATCGAGTCCTGATGAATCAGACCTTCTGGATTTAGAGCAAGAGGAATTGTTGGCCGTTGCAAGGCCGCATGAAGGGCTGGCTAATGTCGCAGCAGGAGTTCCGATGCGTCCAAGTTTGCCGCTCTCGCTATCGGAATTGTTAGTGAACGGCCGCGGGGAGCACCAAGTTGGTGCGGTGTTAAGGGAAGAACTGCCGTCGGCAGATCACGTCGACATGCTTTGCTCCTTTTTGAAATGGAGCGGGTTTTTGCTGATTCGCGATGCGCTTGCCGAACTCCGTGCCCGTGGCGGGCGTTTGCGCGTATTGACTACGGCTTATTGCGGCGCAACCGAAGAGCGCGTTATGGACGCACTTCAAGAGATGGGGGCGGAAGTTCGTGTTTCTTTGGATACACGACGCACGCGGTTACATGCGAAGGCCTGGTTGTTGCATCGAAACTCCGGCTATTCCACAGCGCTGATTGGTTCTTCGAATCTTTCCGCTGCGGCAATGCAGCAAGGGTTGGAATGGAATGTGCGCTTGAGTGCTGTAGAAAACGCAGCCATTCTGGAACGTTTCCGCGCCACGATTGATAGTTATTGGGAAGACAATGAGTTTCAATCGTGGGCCGACGAAAGCGTACGCAAGCGATTTCGGCAGGTGATTCAAGCCGAAGGAGGGGGGCAACCGATGAAGCCTCCGAGCTCCTTGGATTCCGAATTACTCCGCATCCGTTTCAGGAGGAGATCCTAGAACGCTTGGCTGCAGCGCGGTTGGTGCATGATCGTCATAGAAACTTGGTGGTCGCAGCGACAGGCACTGGCAAAACAGTTGTTGCTGCATTCGATTATGCGTGTCTTTGTCGAATGAGGCAGGCGGAAACTCCAGGCGCAGCTCGACCATCCTTGTTGTTCGTTGCGCATCGCAAAGAAATCTTGACACAAAGCCGCCGGATGTTCCGCGAGGTTCTGCAAGATGGATCCTTTGGCGAATTGCTCGCCGATGGGCAACGGCCAGAAGAAGGAACGCATGTGTTTGCATCTGTGCAATCCTTGAGCCATCAATCTATAGAAACTCTAGATCCGTCTGCTTACGACATGGTGATCGTGGATGAGTTTCATCACGCCCAAGCGCCAACTTATCAGCGCTTCCTAAATCACCTGCAACCGCAGGAATTGCTCGGCTTAACAGCAACACCCGAACGCGCCGATGGCCATTTTGTTCAAGACACTTTCTTCGGCGGCAAGATCACAGCCGAGTTGCGTTTGTGGGATGCATTGGATCGAGGATTGCTGGCACCGTTTCAATATTTTGGAATCGCAGATGGAACCGACTTGAGTGGCGTGCCATGGCAGCGTTCCGGCTATCAAATCACCGGACTGAGCAATTACTACACGGGCAACGACATTCGCGCGCGATTGGTTGAAAGACAAGTGCGCGACAAAGTGACCGACCCCGA
Source organism: uncultured Actinomycetes bacterium (assembly GCA_937888825.1). GTDB lineage: Bacteria > Actinomycetota > Actinomycetes > Nanopelagicales > Nanopelagicaceae > Planktophila. Next base: position 4,095 of record CALBFE010000083.1, read on the forward strand.
AAGAATGCGCGCACTGGCCTTCTGCGTTTCTGTGAAACATGCGGAGTTTATGGCTGCGAAATTCCAGGAGTGGGGATACCGCGCAATCGCAGTTACAGGAGAAACACCAACGGATGTGCGAAGGAAGGCGATTCAAGATCTGCAAAGCGGTGGGTTGCAAGTGATCTTCTCGGTGGACATTTTTAATGAAGGGGTAGATATTCCAAGCGTGGATACGCTTCTACTTTTGCGGCCGACGGCGAGCGCGACTTTGTTTCAGCAGCAACTTGGGCGCGGCTTGCGTTTCTCTGAAGGCAAAGAGTGCCTTACTGTTTTGGATTTCATTGGGCAGGCAAACCGCAAATACTCTTGGGCAACAGTGTTACGTGGTGTAACTGGTGGCAGTGCGCGTCAAGTAGAAACCATGGTGGCGGAAGGATTTCCAACACTGCCGCCAGGTTGTGCGATGCAGCTAGATAAGCAGTCCAAGGAGCATGTCTTGGAGAACATACGTCAAGCCACGCATAACACTTGGATTGGTCTTTCACAAGAGTTGCGCGAGTTACCAGCAAGTACAAGCCTGAGTGATTTTTTGAATCATGCGCAGGTTGATATTGAAGATGTATACGATAGATCGGGGCGAACCTGGTTTTTGCTGCGCGCACAAGCTGGTCATGTTGCCACGCCAGTCGCGGCGTCGGCGAATGCTGATGCATGGAAAGCCGTTGCACGCTTGCGTGGGGCCGATGATCCAGATCTATTACGCGTGTGGATAGACTTTTTGGCGGACCCAGATCTTGCAGTTCGGTCGGGCCTGCGGCGTCATGCAGGAATACTTGCGGCTACTTTACTAAAGAGCCTTGATGGGGAGGCTCCAGAGCAATTGCGCGACCTTTTGCTTTCTGATGCGGATTTGCGTGAAGAGCTTGGTGAGTTGTTTACGGCTTTAATTGAGCGCGTGACGCACGCGCCCATTGCTTTGGCTGCCCTGCCCAATATGCCATTGCAAATTCACTGTCGATATTCGTTGAAGGAAATCCTTGCTGGGTTCAACATCAGGCATGAGGTTCGTGAGGGGGTGAAGCACGATTCTGAGACAGGGGCGACGTTGTTGTTCGTGACTTTGAATAAGTCTGAAAAAGAGTATTCGCCGCGAACGATGTATCGCGATTATGCGATTTCCCCTGAGCTCTTCCATTGGGAAAGCCAAAACTCAACACGCCCAGAGACAAAAACTGGCAAGCGCTATTTGCTGAAGCGTTCTTCTGAGAATCCCGTGCTGCTTTTCGTCCGTCATTCGCGCTCAGGCAAGGGTGGGGTAACTGAGCCCTACTTCTTTGCCGGGCCAATGAAGTACGTTGGCCACCAAGGTTCTCGGCCGATGCAAATTACTTGGCGCTTAGAACATCCACTGGCTGGCGATTGGTTCCGCTTAGCGAAGGTTGCAGCGGGGTAACAGCCAGTGTGCGTAATGCAGTCGCAAATAAGTTTGCCTTGGGTTCACCCCCGATCTACCTAAGGGCGATTACGGAAAGACGTATGAATCAAATGCTGGAACGCCATATTTAACCGAATCTGAGATATCTACTGACGGTACGTGACCTCCTCCGATCCTCATACAATTAACAAGGTGAGAGTATTTTAATCAGGAAGGGGGGCCGATAATAAATGTCAATGCATGACACAGAGTGGCAGTGCTAAAGGTCAAGATATATGGAAGCGTTAAATGGGGCTTCAGGATTTCGTGTGGGTAACACCCCCTAAGTCCCCAGCGTGAGCCTT
>CALBFE010000084.1 GCA_937888825.1 uncultured Actinomycetes bacterium
GTAGAGCCAATAAGAGAGCATGTTCAAACGAGGGAAAGCCACATCAGCAGCGCCGATTTGTAACGGCATAATCACGTTTGCAAATCCAACGAACAATGGTGTTGCAAACATAAGCAACATAATCGTTCCGTGCATGGTGAAAATCTGGTTGTACTGCTCCGCGCTCAAAAACTGCATTCCTGGGCGGGCAAGCTCTGAGCGAAGCAGGAGCGCTAAAACTCCACCAATAAGAAACCATGCAAAAGATGTCATCAGATATAGGTATCCGATGGTCTTGTGATCAGTAGAAGTAACCCACTTTACGAATGCTCTGCCTTTTTTGGCCGGAAGTGGTGGCAAGCCAGAAATCGTTGGTCGTTCTGCGTAAGTTGTCATGCGCCATTCCCCTTAATCGTTTCAAGATAAGCCTGGTACTGCGCTGGTGTTACTACGCGAACCGTGAAAAGCATTTGTGAGTGATTTCGTCCACACAAGATGTTGCAACGTCCTGGAAAATCACCGAGCTTGTTGGCTGTAAATTCCAAATGATTAGTAACTCCTGGAATGTTTTGAATTTGAATCATAAAGGCTGGAATCCAGAAACCGTGTACAACATCATTTGCAGTAATTGTGTAACGCACTCGTTCGCCCAGTGGAACATAGAGAACCGGAGGCTGGGCAGGTGTGCCAGTAACTACGGCATCAGGACCTGCTTCTGGGTAACCAAATTGCCATGACCACTGAATACCTTCGACCGTGATCTCATGCTTGTATGTATCAGTCTTTGCTGTAATAACTGTTTGCTTCTGAGCAGTGAAATAGAAAAGAACTGCAACGATAATAAATGGGATAATTGTGTAGAGAACTTCAACTGGAATGTTGTACTGAGTTTGCTTGGGAAACTCTGGGCTGTCTTTTTTAAGGCGATGAAAAAACGCTGGCCATAAAATTAAAATTAATGTGAAGACTCCAACAACACCTGCAGCTATCCATGCGCCTTGCCATAGCGATAATGATTGATCATTAACACTTGATAATCCCTCTTCAAAGCCAAGGCCTGAAACTTTTGAGCAACCGGTGAGCAAGAACGCCGGGCTCAGAAAGAGAAGGCCTCGGAGGAATTTAAGCGCTTTTAACGACATAGGGGTAAGGATAGAGCGCAAAGCGCGCTTGCGTGGCATCGGCTTAAGGGGTCACCCTCGTGGTTCGTGTCACAGATTCTTAGGGCTTAAAAACTAAGGTGTGGCGCTATTTGCGAGGCCGCTTCTGCCCCATAAGCAGCTTCAAAGCGGGCTAAGAACTCAGCACTACTAAAGCGATATTCCTGGGTTCCCATCGTCTCAATGACATAGGTGGCAATCAAAGATCCCAACTGGGCGCATCTCTCATGGCTCAAACCCCATGCAAGGCCAGCGATAAAGCCTGATCTAAATGAATCTCCAACACCTGTTGGATCTGTCTTTGATTTCTCCTGTGGAACTCCTACTTGAACGAACTCCCCAGCTGCACTTTCGACTTTGGCACCCTTTGATCCCAAGGTCACCACGCGAATCTTCACATGCTCCAAAATCTCACGATCACTCCAGCCTGTCTTTTGCATGGCTAGGGCTAGTTCGTATTCATTCAGGAAAAGATAAGAAGCGCCATCAATTAAAAGCTTGATCTCTTCCCCACTCATACGTGCCATTTGCTGGGAAGGATCTGCGGCAAATGGAATGCCTTCTTTGCGACAGACGTCAGAGTGGTGCAACATCGCTTGGGGATCATCTGGTGAAATCACGACCATGTCGAAGCGCCCGGTTTTTTCCATGATGGGTGCTAATTCAATATTGCGGGCCTCACTCATCGCACCTGGGAAAAAGGATGCGATCTGATTCAGGTCATCATCAGTTGTGACCATAAAGTGGGCGGTATACAAAGAAGTTGAAACAAGTGCGTGTGATGTGTCCACACCATGGCGTGAAAGCCAGGCTTCATAATCTGCCCAGTCTTTACCTACGGCGGCAATAAGGACTGGATTTAAACCAAGAACACCCATGCCGTAACAGATATTGGCCGCGCATCCTCCACGGCGAACATCCAGGCTATCTACTAAAAATGAGAGTGAGACTTTTTCTAATGAACCTGCGACAAAGGAGTCAGTAAACTTTCCGGAGAAAGTCATCAAGTGATCTAAGCCAACTGATCCCGCTACGCCGATTTTCATGTGGCGATACTAGGGCCTTTTTTAGGTTTTATTAGTTAAATGAATCGCCGCATGCGCAAGAACCTGCTGCATTTGGGTTATCAATTGTGAAGCCCTGCTTCTCAATGGTGTCAACGAAATCAACAGTTGCTCCCATCAAGTAAGGATCGCTCATCTTGT
>CALBFE010000085.1 GCA_937888825.1 uncultured Actinomycetes bacterium
GTCATGGCGCAAACCCTATCGAGAATTTCTAGTTAACGAGGACGGCGGCGACGCTGACTTGAGTTCGGACGAGGGCGCTTATTGCCACCACTGCGTACTGACTTTTCAACGATTGGCTGGATGTATGGCACACCGGAAGGCTCCTGTGCACCAGTGATCTTCATTAACTCAGTACTCAATGGAGTGACACCAACAAATTTTGGAGTAACACCAGCACGTGAAGTAAGTCCACCAATTGATTTCTGCTGCTTAGTTGTAGCAATTGTTACAACAGTTCCAGCTTCACCAGCACGGGCTGTACGGCCTGCTCGGTGTAGATAATCCTTGTGATCTGTAGGTGCATCAACGTGCACAACAAGTGAGATTCCATCAACGTGGATACCACGTGCAGCAACATCTGTTGCTACAAGGGCTGCGTTAGCTGAATCCTTAAAGAGTGCAAGTGTGCGAGTACGAACGGCTTGTGACTTACCACCATGCAAAGCACCAACTGCAACACCCGCATGAGCAAGTTTGTCAGCTAAGCGATCAGCGCCGCGTTGAGTCTTGACGAACATAATCGTCTTACCGTTACGTGCTGCGATTTGGCTTGTGATGTCATCTTTATCGCCTGGGTTCATAACAAGAACGAAGTGCTCCATAGTTGAAACAGATGCACGGTCATTTTGTAGTGAGTGAGTCTTTGGGTTCTTCAAGTACTGACGAACCAATGAATCAACACCACGATCAAGAGTTGCTGAGAACAACAGACGTTGTCCATCAAGCTTTGCCTGATCTAAAATCTCTTTAACTACTGGCAAGAAGCCCATGTCAGCCATTTGATCAGCTTCATCAAGAACAGTGATCTGTAGGTGATCGAGTTGAACTTCACCCTTATTGAGAAGATCAATTAAACGTCCAGGAGTTGCAACCAAGATTGCTGTGCCACGGCGCATTGCAGTGATCTGCTTTGCATATGACATTCCACCGGCAACAACAACTGATTCGTGACCAATTGAGCGAGCAAGTGGCATCAATACTTCATCAATCTGCTGAGCAAGCTCACGTGTTGGTGTTAGAACCAAAGCAAGTGGCTTGTGTGGCTTTGCAACCTTGCCGTTGAGGTTATTAAGAAGTGCTAAACCAAAAGCAAGAGTCTTACCTGAACCAGTTTGTCCACGGCCCAAGATGTCATGGCCAGCAAGTGCATCTGGCAATGTTGCAATCTGAATTGGGAATGGATGCATGATTCCCTGCTTTGCAAGGGCATTTACTAATGGTGTTGCAATTCCAAGATCACTGAAAGTTGTTGTGATTTCAGTTAGTGGAGTCGCATCAACCAAGTTGGCATCAGCTAAATTTGTTGAGATGTAGTTATCGTCTGCGCCAAAATCAACGGCAGCGTTGGTGTGAGTCTTTGATGAACGCTTGAAATCATCACGAGCATAGGCCGGTGAATCATTACGACGATCACGAACTGGACGCTCAGCACGAAAGTTAGCCGCGCGAGTATCAGGTGCTTCGCTGCGCTTCTTTGGACGTGTTGGATCAAACTTTTCTACCTTACGTGGAACAAAGTTTGGACGACCATCATCAATACGTGAAACCTTTGCTTTGGCAGCATCACGGCGATTTGTTGGACGTGTATCTGAAGCTTTGTATTCACTCTTTTTGAACTCTGGTTTCTTGTATTCAGACTTCTTATTTTCTGGCTTTACAAACTCTTTTTTCTTATCAAAGGCACGCTTAGTGCGATCATCGCGCTGTGCTACAAACTTCTTAGCGCGGCTTTCTGGGCGCTGTGATTGTTCGATGCGTGCTGCGCGCTCTTCTGGAGCTTCAATTGGACGTGGCTTTGAAGCAGTCTTTTCTTGGAAGCGCTTTGCACGAAGCTTTGAGCGATCAGTTAAACGCTCTTGCTTCTTTGATTGTGATGATGAATCAACATCTGAGTAACGACGAGTAGATGCAGGCTTTCCTGATTTAGGAGCAGCTGCAGCGCTCTTACGTTCATTCTTTTGTGCAGTTGTGTGGCGGGCCTTTGGGTCAGCTGCTTTAAATGCAGCTTTCTTTGCTCGCTTAGGCTTACCAACTGATGCTGCGCGACGGGCTTTTCCGGGCGCTGAAGTACGAGGTGTTAATGACATAGAAATACATACCAATCGAGACGACAAGCGCGTCTCGGGTGTGATCGGCGCTCAATGGCCGTCAGGGTGGTGATAAGACTCGCATGTAGTGCTGCATGTGCAGCACTTGGGGGAAGTTCTTTGATGCGGTTGCATCAACGGGTTAATTCTACCGTGGATTATTGCTTCTCTTTACCATCAACTTCATCGGCCAATGCTTTCAAATCTGGCCGTGGAATACGTGGAATATCGCCTTTAGAAAGCCTTCTCCATAAGTAATAAGAAACCCCGGCAAAAAGTGGCCATTCAAATGTGTATACCCAGGCACGCCAATTACCTTCTTGCGCACGTCCAAACTCAAACCAACCTGCCCACAGACAAAGGGGAACAGCTACAAATAATGAAATATTGAGGATTCGTTTTTGTTGTGTTGTAAGCGGTGGCGTTGCTGAATCATCGCTCACCCAGTCGGGTGCTTCAAAACCTTCTTCTTTAGGCATTTTCGCCAGCTAACGCAGCATCAAAATCACGTGACTTTTTCTCTTCAGATTTAATCCAGTGATAGACAGCAAAGGACATCCAAATGGCATCAATAATCATTGCGCCTGCCCACATAAATGATCCACCTTGGCGTTGATCACTGAGTGAATACATGTTCTCGTATAAAGAACCCGGTGCCGTATAAATAAAAAAGCCTGTCATTGTTTCTGGAACCATCATAAGGAATAGAGCAATGACTGCCATCGCTGGCGTTACTCGTCGGCCCACTATGTTGCGATCAAGAAGATTAAAGTAAAACAGATAGGGAAGAATTAAATACAGAGCAACTTCTACATATGTATGAGCCCATGGATTATCCATAATAAATTTATGTGGCACCGGTAAGTGCACGCCAATCATGAGAGCGGCATATGAAAACCAACTAAAAAATGGATTAGTCACTGCGCTGAAGGTTTTACTTATTGGATGAAAAGAGTTCGGAGTTCCAAGAACCAAAAGGGGTCCTGTAATCATCATTAACGTAATGTGCTGAACCATGTGGAGAGAAAAGAAATCCATGGCACGGGCACCGATAGGAGTAACAATTACCGCCAGCGCACTCAAGATTCCTCCGAAGAAGAATGCTTGCTGACGAATAGTCACCGATCCTTTAGGCAGCTGCATATATAGATATGTAAGAAAAAGAAGAGGCAGCACAATCTCTGGAGCTAACTGCCAAGAGCTCCAAATTCCAATTTCATGATGATGCATCTCCATAAGTGGGAAGGCTAGCGCTCATAAAGAAAGTAGAGCAGTGAAAATAGAGATTATTTTGGATGAGTGCTACCACTCAATCAAAATTGGTTTCAATATCAAAGTGATTTTTGTGACGTAAAGTACAAATAGCGAAGATTAATGGTTCTTTGTTGACTAGCCGAACGAGCTGACAGTTTTTCTGTGAGTTGACTTAATTCCCGACTGGGAGGGGACTGAATGAACAAGCGGATTCTTGCCGCACTTGGAACTGTGATTCTTGGAGCTGGCGTAATTGCCGGCATTGGAACATATGTTGCGGCGGCAAAAAACGATTCAGGATCCATCATGGCAACATCTGCGGGCAGTTTTACCGCACCTGATGGAAAGACTTACCCGCACTACACATTAACTATGAATACTTACCCAAACTCAACTTTTGGTGGGCATCATGGTGAAGATGGCGGGGCGCATCCTGATTGGGTGAGCTATGGAGCAGCTGGTCCTTACGGTGAACCACTTACTGATGCAAAGACTGGAACCAACTTTGTTGTTCCTGCGCATTCAGCAGTGACTATCACAATTTGGCAGTATGACTCAGGGGAAACATTAAACAATGATTTCTTTGCAAAAGTTCGCGGCACTGTTGGTGGTACTGCAACTCTTGTAGAGCGCTATGACACCAAGTCACACACAAATGCTACTGAGGCTAAGACAATTACCCAGATTCCTCATGATGCAGTTGGACACACATTTACAATCCACGGTGTTTCAAGTGATCAAGACTCTCTCTTCATTAACGTTCCACTTCTTCTTGCAAATGATGATGAAGTAACAGCTGCTGAAGAAGAAGGTGGATTCACACAATTCCCTTCAATGACAACATTTACTTTCATTACAGGTGGCGAAGGCGAATACATCTGGAACTGTGAATTTCCTTGCGGTGACGGAACTGTTGCCCGATTTGGTAACGCGATGTCGGCAATGAGTTACATGTCCGGCCACTTTACGGTGAAGGGATAATCCGATGACAGATTTAATGAATTCAAAAAAACCTCAATGGTGGAAGAGTCCTGATGTTAAGAAGACCGCCATTCTTTGGGCTGTATGCACCGCACTGGTTGGTTATGTGGGAACAGAGTTTCATGTTCGCTCAATAGTTGAGCCAGCATCTGAAACGATGTCTGGGGTTATCGACTTAATGCGCATATTTACTTGGGCAGCAGCTCCGGTTGCTGGACTTGTATTTGCAATGTGCCTGACTGTGTTGACCTCCAAGCGCCATTATGGAGATAACCCACCTGCAGAGGCTGATCATCAGATATCTAATTCGCCTCGAGCAAATGCAGTATGGATTGTTGTTTCTGCACTTCTCTGCTTGTTCGCACTCATTACTGGATTAATAGTTCTTCAAAAGGATTCCGAAGCAGTTCTTGAAAGCACTGCGATTCAGATGAATGTAACTGGTAGTCAGTGGGTTTGGAGTTTTGATTATCCAAATGGTGCACGCAGTGAAGATCTTTATCTACCAGTAGATAAGCCAGTGGTTTTCCACATTACAAGTGTTGATGTAAAGCACTCATTCTGGATTGTTCAAATGGGCATCAAGATGGATGCAAATCCTGGTGCTATTACTGAAGCAGCTGTAACTCCTAACAAAATCGGAGTGTTTGATGTGAGATGCGCCGAGCTATGCGGGCTACTCCATGCTTATATGCAAACGAAGGTTCATGTAGTTAGTCAAAGTGACTATGACAAATGGGTTACCGAACATGCAGCACTGGAAGGAAGAGCCTAATGACTACATTAATGAGCAAGCCTGTATCTGCACCAGGTAAATCAATCATTGAACGCCTTAACATTGTTACAGCGCTAGTACTTGGAGCGGTAAGCGCATTTGTTGTATGGCGCTTAGCGTTGCAATTCTTGCCAGGAGATACAGAAGTTCGTCTTTTCACTAGAGAGGACAAAATCACACTTCTATCTATGATTGCTTGGTTTGTTGGATTCATGACTGGAATTGGTGCACTCGTTGGACCATTTAGATGGCTAATGGGTAAAGACCTTTCACATGATGAAAATATGTTCCTAGCTGGAAAAGACATGGGCATTAACCGCTACTTCCGATATACAACAGATCACAAGGTTGTTGGTATTCAATACTTAATAATCACAATGGTTATTTTTGGTATTGGCGGAATTCTTGCGATGCTCATCAGAACCAATCTTGGAACTCCAGAAGGAGGATGGATTCATCCTCAGGCGTATAACTCAATCGTAGGAACACATGGAATCATCATGATTGTTGGAACAATCATCATGGTCACTGGTCCTTTTGGAAACTTCATCATGCCAATCATGATTGGTGCACGCGATATGGCCTTCCCTCGCCTTAACGCTTTGAGTTTCTGGTTAATCGTTGCTGCAGCAGTTCCATTGATTTGGGCTCAGTTCATTGGCGGAATCTCAACTGGTTGGTCGGCTTATAACCCACTTGCTGGACAAGCACCGCTAGGAATGAATGGTTACATCATGTTTATCTGCATTTTTGCAATCTCAACAATGGTTGCAGGTGCAAATATCACAACAACTATCGTTCGTATGCGCGCTAAGGGAATGACTTGGAACCGAACCCCAATCTTCATTTATGGAATTATGGCTTCGGTCGCCCTTGCACTTCCAGCTTTCCCAGTCTTTTTCCTTTCTCAAGTGATGTCTGGAATGGATCGCGCACTAGATACATCTTTTTATAACACAGCCGGCGGTGGAAGTGGCTGGTTATACGAAAACTTATTCTGGATCATGGGTCACCCTGAGGTTTATGTGATTCTTATTCCTGCAGTTGCAGCTTTAATGGAAATGGCTCCAGTCTTTACGCGCCGTCCACTCTTTAGCTTCAATGTTGCAGTGATGGGTATTGCTGGAATCTCTGGCTTATCTGTTTTGGTATGGGCTCACCACATGTATATCTCAGGCTGGGCACCATTGTTAAATGCGCCATTTATGTTAACGACAGAGTTGATTTCAATTCCAACAGGCATGTTGTTCTTAGTGCTTGTAGGAACTCTATGGCGTGGTCGTCTTTGGATGACAATGCCAACTCTGTCGATCTTCGCTCTATTGTGGAATTTCATGATTGGTGGAGTAACTGGAATTTATCTTTCGGATGTCCCGGCAGATGCGTTCCTACATGGTTCTATGTATGTAACTGCGCACTTCCACTACACATTAATGGGTGCTGGTTTAACTGGTGCGCTTGCAGCACTTGTTTATTGGTTCCCAAAGATGACTGGACGTATGTTTGATAAGAAACTGAGCTGGATCAGCTTCTGGCTAGTTCAGATTGGATTCAACGTAACATTCCTTGGAATGTTCACTGTTGGTCTAGCTGGTCAACCACGTCGCGTTGAGTCATATGCATCAACCTTTAATACTGGAAACATGATCACAACAATCGGTGCTTACGTAATTATGGTGGGCATGTTGGTTCTTCTTCATGGTGTTATCTCTTCATGGCGCAGCGGTGAGAAAGCACCAATGAATCCATGGCAAGCAAAGACATTGGAATGGACAGTTGCTAATCCAATTCCACTTGAGAACTTTGATGTTCTTCCAACAGTTACTTCGGATGCATATGGTTACGGAAAGGCACAATCATGAGCGTAGAAACACATGTACATCACGAAGATCCAGATGTAGTTGGAAGTCGTAATCGCCTTGGCGTAATCTTGCTACTTGTTGCAGACGTTGCGTTTGCACTCAGTATGGTTTTTGTGTACTTCTACTTACGTGGTCAGAACGTCAATGATATGTGGCTTCCAGCTGCAACAGAAGAACGCGGTGCAATTGTGCCACTTTCTTCTGGACCAGCCTGGACGGTTACAGCAATTGCAGCTTTTGGCTTACTTTCACATCTCTATGCCCTTAAGGGTGGGCGTGAAAAGAATCAAACTCAATTAAAACTTGGTTCTCTCGTGGCAATGGTGGCATCTGTAGTTGCACTAGTTATGCAGTTCAACACAATTGCAAATGCGCCATTTACATTCTCTGATGGTGCATATGTGTCTTGCTTCTACTTATTTACCATTATGAACTTTGTTCACTTGGCACTCACCTTATTTATCTCCCTCGGAAACTGGAATCGTGCCCGCTTGGGTCTCTACGCTTCAAATCTTTGGATGGTAGACATCGTACGAATATGGTGGATCTGGATGGTTGTGTCATCATTGCTAGGTGCGTTCTCACTCAGCTACCCATAAAAACAGCTCTAACTGGATCAGCCTCTACATCGCCTTAGGCGTTGTCTGGGGCTGTTCCTTTATCTTCATCAAGATGGGTTTGGAGTTCCTAACCCCTATCGGCGTGGCTTTTGGCCGTGTTTCCCTAGGCGCACTCACCTTGGTTTTTTGGGCTCGCTATAAGGGAATTGAGCTTCCTAAAGATAAGAAGCTATGGCTGCATTTATGGGTTGTGGCGTTGTTATTAAATGTAATTCCAGGATTTCTCTTTGCTTTTGCTGAAACAAAAGTCACTTCTATTTTGGCTGGAATTATCAATGCCGTAACACCGTTAATGACTTTGCTAGCAATCATGATTGCATTTCGTGAAGAGAAACCTAAGAACTACCAAGTTGTAGGTCTACTACTCGGTTTCGTTGGCGTTCTAACGGTTCTTGGTGTCTGGAATGGCTTAGGTGCCAACCCAATCATTGCCGTCGTTGCTCTTCTCTTTGCAGTTACTTGCTATGGAGTTTCATTTCCTTATTCACGCAAATATGTTTTGCCACACAAATTACAACCTGAAGCAATCGCAGCGGCACAAGTTTCTGCAGGTGCTCTTACCCTATTGCCTTTCTATCTCATTGATGGAATAGCTAAAGATGAATACCGACCTGGGCCGGTTCTAGCAATGATTGCACTGGGAGTATTTGGTAGTGGCTTTGCATATATTTGGAATTTTAAGATTATGGAAGCTGCTGGTAGTGCTATTGCAAGCACTGTTACTTATGTGACGCCGGTGGTTGCCGTAATCGTTGGAATTATCTTCCTAGGTGAATCTATTGTTTGGAACGAACCAGTCGGAGCATTGATTGTTTTACTTGGCGCAGCTATTGGCCAGCAGCGAATCAAATTGTTTAGATAACAAATCCCACGGGTAATTCAAGACGATTAGCAGCTAAAAGGGCTGTGTTTGTAAGAATTGAATGAGTTGGTCCATCGGCAACAATGATGCCGCCATTTAAAATAACTGAGCGAGCACAAATCTCATGAGCATATGGAAGATCATGGGTAACCATTACAATCGTGATGTCGAGTGAGCGCAAAATATCAGCTAATTCACGCCGGCTAGCTGGATCAAGATTTGATGATGGCTCATCTAAAACAAGGATTTCTGGCTTCATGGCAAGCACGGTTGCTACTGCAACTCTGCGTCGTTGCCCAAATGAAAGGTGATGCGGTGGTCGATCGCGAAATTCGAGCATTCCAACGAGCTCTAGCGCTTCATTAACTACTGCATTGAGTTCATCTGCCCGCAGCCCCATGTTGTAAGGACCAAATGCAACATCCTCTGCAACTGTTGGCATGAACAGCTGGTCATCAGGATCTTGAAAAACGATTCCAACTTTCGAACGAATCTCCTTGATTGACTCTTTGTTCTTAGAATTAACGAGTTGTCCCGCAACATGAATTGAGCCATGAGATGTTGGGTGGATGCCATTCATATGCATTACAAGAGTTGTTTTACCAGCACCATTTGGCCCAAGAAGTGCAACGCGTTCTCCCTTTTGGATGGAGAGGTTTACACCGAAAAGAGCTTGATTGCCATCAGGATATGCAAAGGCGAGCTCTTTGATTTCTAGGCTAGGCGTGTTCATTACATTTTTCCAATCAGTAATTGAGCGATAAAAATAGTTGCAGCAACAATCGGATACATCATTGCTTTGAGCCAGACTGTGGCTTTATGTTCAATCTGCTCTTCATGGGGCAAAACTCCTTCATATCCACGAGACAACATAGAAAGGTGAACTCTTTCTCCTCGCTCATAAGAGCGAATGAATAATGCACCAGCAGCTGTTGCCAAGACTTTCCAGTGCTTAACTCCGGTTGCTTCAAAACCACGTGACTCGCGCGCAACCTTCATGCGCTCCATTTCATCGTTTACAACATTTACATAGCGCAACATGAAAGAGGCAATCTGCACCATTAGAACCGGTAGTCGCAAGCGCTCAAGGCCCCGAAGAATTTCTCGGGCTGTTGTTGATGTAGACAAAATAATTGCAGTCATAACACCGAGAGTTCCCTTAGCAACGATTCCAGAGCCGGCAATTAAACCTTCGCGATATAGATCAAAAGGACCGACTTGAATCTTTTCTCCCGTCCCAAAAAATGGCATCAGTATTGCGAAGAAGATAAAGGGAATTTCAATCAATGCGCGCTTAAAAAGAAGAGGAAAAGGAATTTTTGCAATGAAGACCACCATTAGCAGCCACAGGAAGTAGGCGATGAATGCCCCCCATTGAGTAATGGGGGTAGATACAACGATCAAAATAAATGCAATAGCAGCAATGATTTTAAGGTGAGATGGAAGGGAGTGAACTAAAGAGTGGCGATGTAGGTAGAGCCGCTCACCCACATCATGTCCGTGGTGATGGTTCTCCTGCTCGACTCTAATTTCTATCCTTTTTCGGTTTACGCGCAAGCAACCTAAACCCAAAACCAGCAACAATTGCAGTTCCTACTACTCCTATAACACCAGCAACTCCCACTGATGTGCGCTCATTTTCAATTCCCTTAACTCCGTAATCTGCCAGAGTTCCCTTTGAATTGGTGTGCTCTTTAGCTGTTTGAATGAAGCCAATGTCCTCAGCAACTTTTTCTAAACCATCAGGTGAAGATGAGGCATAAAAAGATATAACGCCTGCAAGAAATAGAGAAACGACTAATCCAGAGAGATAAAACTTTCGATTAGTTAGCACTTCGGATCTCCAACTTTTGAACATTATTCTTCCATCCATAAACCAAATCACTTCTACTTGCTAAAACCGCACTCACCGTCAAGCCGGTAATAAAAGCTTCGCCAATACCAATCAAGACGTGTGTTCCAACCATTGCACCTAATACAGTGGATACCGAAAAAGTTGCTGTGGCGCCCATTGCATATTGGATAGTGAATCCGACGGCTGCTGCTGGAACTGATAACAATCCACCAATTGCTGCAGCTAAAGAGATTGAAGATTTATTCTTTGGCAAAATCTTACGCAGCACTAGGAAGATTCCATAGCCAGCCCACACACCAATTACTCCCATGTTAAAAACATTCAACCCAATTGCAGTTAATCCGCCGTCAGCAAATAAGAACCCCTGCATGATTAATACAACAGCTAATGCCAATGTTGCAGCCCACGGCCCCACCAAAACGGCGGCGAGCGCGCCTCCGAGCAAGTGACCACTTGTTCCTGCAGCAACAGGGAAGTTGAGCATTTGAACAGCGAAGATAAAGACTGCGGTTAATCCGGCTAGAGGCGCGGTTTTTTCATCAAGTTGGGTGCGAGCACCTTTGAGCGCAGTTGCGACACCAGCAGCAGCTAAGCCTGCAAAGATCGCTGAGGTTTGGACATCAATAAAGCCATCAGGGATATGCATGCTCAGATTTTAACCTAGATGCAAACCATTCGCATCTGGAAAGTACCTATCCGGCTCTGTCCAAGCCTGCCCTTCTTGCTCAGCCCATAGGTCCATCTATTTGAAACGAGTTTAAGGTTGGCAGATGAGGTTATCGCTGGTCTGTGCCCTAGTTCTGGGGCTTATGGCACCAGTGGCTGCCCCCGCAGATCAATGCTCATGGCAACCCGGTTGGGTAAAGGCCGAAAATGCAAAGGCCGGAAACAAAAACTGGGATTCAGATGTCGTGATGCGCTTTAGCGCAGATTTCACTCGGCGCAAAGAAGCCAAACGGGTTGAAGGTTATTTTGATCAGGCAAGCATTGGTTGTGGTCAAAGTGCATCCTTGAAAATTATGGGTGCTAGATCAGTAGATGTCTCGCTCTATCGTATTGGATATTACAAAGGAGCTGGCGCTCGCTTAATCACAACAATTAAAAATGCAAAGCAAATTACGGCAACGCAATCGACTCCACCTGGTCAGTATCTAGTCAAATTAAAATCTTTAGGTTACCGATCTACATTTGTCCCACTTGTTATTACAGGACAAGTGCCAAGTGATGTGACTTTTGTTTCTTCGGTTCTCACGTGGCAGGCATATAACCAGTGGGGCGGAGAGTCACTCTATAAAGGTGCCGATGGACAAAGAGAAACCAGAGCCATTTCGGTTTCAATTGATCGTCCCTATGACGGGGACGGTTCTGGGCAATTTAGATATATGGAGCAACCTCTTGTTCAGTTAATGGAACAACTCAACTTAGATATCAATTACCTAACGGATATCGATTTAGATAAAGCACCTGAGATTAATTCTGCCTCCATTGTTCTGGGTGGGCATAGTGAGTATTGGACTCAGGCGATGCGGGATGTGGTTGAAAAAGAAATCAACGAGGGCACGAACTTATTAGTCTTTGGTGGCAATACTGCGTATGCAAAAACTTATCTCATTGACCGAACAATGAATGAGAGAATTCCATATCGTGATATTAATCAACCGGAATCTTTATTCATGGGTTCACAGTTTTTTGCAGTTGGAATTAAGAAAGATTTAGAAGTTCAGGCAGGAAATAGTTGGACCTTTAAAGTTCTCGGTAAAGCGGGCAAAATTAAGGGAATTTACGGTTACGAGGCCGATACGGCGATGGGGACGAAAGGTCCTGGTGTTGAAGTGTTGGCACGATCAACTATCAGCCCTACAGAGAAGGGCTTTGTTGCGATGAGCACCTACTACGCAGCACCTAGTGGGGCAGGAGTGTTAAACCTGGGCACTAATGCCTGGGTGTGCGCAATGGCCAACCGTTGCCCGTGGGGCCATAGCTTTGATGCAAAGACTGTGCAACAAATTCGAAAAGTAACCACAGCAATTATTGAGCAAGCCGGGCGAGAAAAGATTGGGAATTGGCGTGTGCCACATATCGATATTCCCACTCGTCCCTAAGAGTTAGCGTATAGAGTCACACTCGTGAGTGAAGATGACGACATGGAAGAACTCATCACCGAGGAAATGCTTTGGGATCGAATTCCCGAAGTAGATGGCGAAGAACGTGCCAGCACATACTATGAATTAAGTGCTCGAATTTATGCACGTGGACAATACGACGAAGCATTAGCGTTAGCTGAAACTGCGCGCGATATTTACTCAACACTTGGAGATAGTGC
>CALBFE010000086.1 GCA_937888825.1 uncultured Actinomycetes bacterium
GAGAAGTCATCGCAGGATCTAGCCAGACTGATCCTCCAGCAGTTTTACCAAACTTAGTTCCATCAGCCTTAGTCAACAGTGGCACGGTGAGTGCATGACCACTTCCCGCCTCAACGCGGCGAATCAAATCTAAGCCAGCAACGATGTTGCCCCACTGATCTGAGCCGCCTAATTGCAATGTGCAATTGTTGCGGCGGTAGAGTTCTAAGAAATCATAGGACTGCAAAACTTGGTAAGAAAATTCTGTGTATGAAATTCCACCAGCATCCAATCTTGCAGATACTGAATCTTTAGAGAGCATTTGGTTCACACTAAAATGCTTGCCAATATCGCGCAAGAATTCAATTGCACTTAGTGGTGAGGTCCAATCAAGATTGTTAACAACAATGGCCTTATTTTTAGCTTCACTAAAATCTAGGAAGGCTGAAACTTGTGTGCGAATACGATTGACCCAACCCTCAACGATTTCAGTGCTGTTGAGTGTGCGCTCTTCATTCTTACCGCTGGGATCTCCAACTAATCCAGTAGCACCGCCGACTAAGGCAATAGGAGTGTGACCAGCTAATTGAAAGCGACGTAGAACAAGAAGAACCACGAGATTGCCCACGTGAAGTGAAGGCGCAGTTGGATCAAAGCCCACATACAAAGTGATGGGTTTTTTCAATGATTCAAGCAGAGCCGCCTCATCAGTGGACTGGGCTAATAGCCCACGCCAGCGTAGATCTTCTAGAAGGTTCATGCACCCATCATCTCTGAAAAGGCCTTGGCTTTGTCGGCTATTTTCTTAGATTGGGTCGCATTTTCTTTAAGCGCGCTCTTAATTTGCTCGGCCACTAACGCCGGCGCAGTTCCTCCAGCAGTTGTCCGTGAACTCAAAGCTCCGGCCACGTTTAGCACGTCTCTGACTCCCCCATCTAGAGATGGATGGATACTTCTGAACTCATCATCGCTAAGTTCATGTAACTGACGTGAACTCTTTTCACATAACGCAACACATTTTCCTGCAGATTCATGAGCGGTAGCAAAAGGAACATTCTTTCGAACCAAATAATCTGCAATTTCTGTAGCAAGAGAGAAACCAGTTGGTGCTGCCAGTGCCATTTTTTTGCGATCAAAATCGGTAGTGGCAACCATGCCGGTAACTGCTGGCAACGTTAAGAGCAAAGTGTCTATGCTGTCAAAGAACGGTTCTTTATCTTCTTGCAGATCGCGATTATAGGCAAAAGGCAATCCCTTAAGCATTGTCATGACTGAGACTAGGTTACCAATCAGTCGACCAGATTTGCCTCGTGCAAGTTCTGCCATGTCTGAATTTTTCTTCTGAGGCATAATCGATGAACCCGTTGAATATTCATCTGCAACCTTAGCCCAGGCAAACTCAGTCGATGCCCATAACGTCCACTCTTCTCCAATACGAGATAAGTGCAAACCTATTGTTGCGCAAATAAACAGCGCCTCTGCAACATAATCACGATCACTGACCGCATCAATGCTGTTAGCAAAACTAGAATCAAAACCAAGCTCTTTAGCAGTGCGTTCTGGATTTAATGGAAGTGAAGATCCTGCAAGTGCACCAGCCCCAAGAGAGCTCACTGATGTGCGCTTTAACCAGTCATTAATGCGATCAAGATCTCTTGCAAAAGCATGTGCGTGCTTAGCTAATTCATGTCCAAATGAAACGGGCTGTGCATGTTGAATGTGCGTAAACCCTGGAGCACTGTCGTTGACATACTCACTGGCCTTGTTCAAAATTGCGGTATTCAACGCAGTAATCAATGAGGCAACTTCCAACATGTGATCGATGGCAAAAAGACGTAGATCAGTTGTGACTTGATCATTGCGAGAGCGCCCAGCACGAAGTGCTCCCCCAACTGCGCCCAACTTGGCAGTTAGCCCACGTTCCAAGGCGCTATGAACATCTTCATCATCTGCTTGGGCTACAAATGAGCCCTTTGATACCTCAACTGCTAATTCTTTGAGAGCACCGCGAATAGCTGATGCATCATCTTTTGCTACTAACTTGCTGGATTCCAAAACAGATAAGTGAGCCAGGGATGAGCGAATGTCATATGGGGCTAAACGCCAGTCAAAGTGGGCACTGCGAGAGAGTGCAAAGACAGCATCAGCTGGGCCATCACTAAAGCGTGCACCCCAGAGCGCCATTTACTTTCTCCCATTCTTAGTTGCTGCGTAAGCGAGTAATTCTTTCGCTAATTGCGCTCCACCTGTTGCTTTCTTGGACACAAGGATAATCGTGTCGTCGCCTGCAATCGTGCCAATAAC
>CALBFE010000087.1 GCA_937888825.1 uncultured Actinomycetes bacterium
AAAGATAAAAAGGCAAACGCATAAGTCCATGGCTGCCGATCCCCCACCGATCACTTGCAACAATACAGCGAGCAGTTGTTGCCGCTTCTTGTGTAGGAACGCCAGCTGCTTCTAATAAAGATGTAGCCGTAGCGATTGCAGAACCAACCTTTAACGTAGGCATCAGTTACTACTTTCCTTTAATGCACCAACAGCATGTGTGGCTGGCTTTGAGTTTAGAACTAATTCAATGTTAGAGGTCAAAATCTGGTTGATTCGAAGCTGACTTTCCTTGGTAATGCCAGCCACGTGTGGAGTCAGAATCAAGTTAGGAATAGCTTCCATTTCACCTTTACTCGGTGGCTCTTGGGCTCGAACATCAAGTGCTGCCCCAGCAATAGTTTTTGCTTTTAGGGCAGCCATGAGATCTGGTTCATTAATAACTTCCCCGCGACCTACATTTACCAAAATTGCTTCAGGCTTCATCAATGCAAGCGTTGCTGAATTTATAACGCCATTGGTTTCTGGCGTTGATGGCATATGAATACTCATGACATCACTGCGCTTTAAAACATCTTCAAAAGTGGTTAATTCAATACCTGAAAGGTTTTTTTCATACGGGTCATAGCCAAGAACGCTGCAACCAAAGCCTTGAATAAGTTTGGCTGTTGCAACTCCCGTGGCACCGCATCCCAATAATCCCCATGTAAGACCAGAGAGTTCGCGGCCAGGGGTGCGCACCCAACCGCCATCACGCGTTACCACATCATGTCCTGGGATATTGCGAAGTAATGCAAGGGCTAAACCAAGTGTTAGTTCACCAACGCTGACGGCATTTGCGCCAAGTCCTGCAACCACAACCACACCAGCAGCATCGGCAGCTTTGATATCAATATTGTCTAGTCCAACTCCAGCACGTGCAATAACTCGAAGCTTTGGTGCTGAAGCAATGACATCGGCTGTAACTTTCGTGCGATTTCGAACAACAAGTGCTGATACATCTTTGAGAGAAGCTTTGAGTTTTTCAGGGTCACTCCACAAATTATCATTTCGGATAATAGGAAAACTCCCTTCCAGCTTTTGGAAGGGAGTTCCCCATACATCTTCAGAAATGAGAATCATTATGCAGAGATATACAACTTCGTGAATGTGAACTCACGGTGTCCCATAACTTCAGCTGTGCAGAGACGACCATTCACAGTCTTATAGATGACATCCATCATCATGTCTCCTGCTTTAGTTAAGTCATATTCATAACGAAGCAGACCTGAAACATCTAGATCCATATGCTCTGTCATTGACTTTGCAGTCTTGATATTTGCAGTTAACTTCAATACAGGAATGATTGGATTTCCAATTACATTTCCCTGACCGGTTGGGAACAAGTGAATTACCGCTCCGCCAGCTGCCATCAAAGTTACGCACTCAGCTGCAGCAGAAGATGAATCCATAAAATACAGACCCTTCTTCTTTGGATCTGGTGCTTGAGCAGGCTTTAGGACGCCAATAACTGGCACTGAGCCAGTCTTAGCAATATTTCCAAGTGCCTTCTCTTCAATAGTTGTTAATCCACCAGCAATGTTGCCCTGTGTTGGCTGAGAGCCAAGAAGGTTTGCGCCAGTTGATTCAATAACCTTGATGTAGTTGTCATATGTCAGTTGGAACAAGTCACGGGTAGCGGCATCAATGCAACGTTCTGCAATGAGGTGCTCTCCACCGGTTAGCTCTGAGGTTTCACCAAAGAACACTGTTCCACCGGCTTCAACCCAACGATCAACTGCCTCTGAAGTAGTTGGGCAAGAACCAAGACCAGATGTTGTATCTGATTCACCACACTTGATCGACATAATCATGTCGCCCATTTCAGTTTCTTCGCGAACTAAGCCAGATGCATCTTGTAAGAACATAGCTGCTGTGCGGCTAGCTTCTTGAATAACTTGTAGATCACCCTTGCCTTCAATTGAAAATGCAGCAACTGGCTTTCCAGTTTTTGCAATTCCGTCGGCAACTCTTTGTGTCCACTTTGGTTCAATACCAATCACAACTACTGCGGCAACATTTGCGTTAACTCCAGTGCCGATAAGAGTGTCAAAAGTAAGTTGTAGATCTTCACCAAACTGCAAGCGGCCAAAAGCGTGAGGTAGTGCTAGCGTGCCAGGAATAACTTTTGCAACAGCTTCTGCAGCTGCATTTGAAAGGTCATCGAGAGGCAAAATAATGACGTGATTGCGGATACCCATAGTGCCGTTTTCGCGGCGGTATCCCATTAAGCGCGGCTTGCTTCCCATCGATAACTCCTCATGTTGTGTGTGTGAATGTAATCGCCCTTTTTAATGGCAGCTGATGCAAGTCCGACCTTGATGCCGTACTTAATAATTGAGTCACCCTCAGCAAGATCTGCGAGCGCAAATTTATGTCCAAGAGGAATCGCGTGGTTTAAAACCGCGGTGCTCTCAGTTCCTTCTTTTACCGAACGCCCTTGAAGGGTTCCGGGTTGCAGATCTGTCATCGCCACAGCGACATTGTCGCCATCGTGGTGAAGCAGGAACTGCGGTGGTGTTATTGCCATATCTACACACGCCTCTCATCGCTTAAATTGGGTAGTGGTCTGACCTCTTGCGGGAGTCTAGGACAGTTGAGCGTGTTCCGTCTACCCCCCTGCCCAAATTTCTTGAAGTGGTCTAACCTGTTGCCATGAAAAGCGAGCTTCGTTACGGAATTATCGGCGCAGGCAGCATGGGCTGCGAACATATTGAGAACATTAAGGTCATGGGTGGGGCGGTAGTTAGCGCAATTAGCGACCCACATAAGCCCTCCCAAGAGGCCGCCCTGGCTATGGCCCCTGGCGCAAAGGTTTTTAGCGATCACCGGGCACTACTGGATTCCGGATTAATCGATGCAGTTGTAATTGCAACCCCGAATGACACACATGCTGCTGTTTTAAAGGATGTACTAGCAACAGATTTAGCAGTCTTTGTTGAAAAGCCTCTGGCGACGACAGTTGAAGATTTGAAATCAATTCTTAGTTGGGATGATGCGCGAAGTGCAATGACATGGATGGGTCTTGAGTACCGATTTATGCCACCCATTGCCGAAGCAATTGCTCGCGCCAAAGATGGCGATGCCGGAAAGATTCATCAAGTTTCAATCCGCGAACACCGTGAGCCCTTTTATCCAAAAGTTGATAACTGGAATCGCTTTACAGATCGCACAGGTGGAACTCTGGTTGAAAAATGTTGTCACTATTTTAATTTGATGGATTTAGTGATTGGCCAACAACCAATTCGAGTTTTTGCATCAGGTGGGCAAAGTGTTAATCACCTAGATGAAAAATATGATGGCAAGCAAGCAAACATGTTAGATAACGCATATGTAATTTTGGAGTATGCAAACGGTGCACGTGGCATGTTAGATCTGTGCATGTTCGGTGAAGGTTCTTTTGATAAAGAGATTCTGACAATTGTCGGCGATGAAGGAAAGATTGAATCCTTCTTACCATCACAAGTTGTCCGTGCCTCACGTCGTGAAACTATTGGGAAACTCTCTGGTTGGAAACAAGGAGCGAGTCGCGGAAGCGGAAGTGAGCAAAAAATTGTTCATAACTTTGATGTTAAGTATATGGGACACCATTACGGAGCTTCATACATTGAACACACAAAGTTCCGTGATGCAATCTTGAATTCAACTAGCCCAGAAGTTACTTTGAAAGATGGAGTGACAAGCGTGGTTACAGGTCTTGCTGCCCATAAGAGCATTAACGAAGGCCGAGTTGTTGAGATAAAAGAGCTCTGGGGCTGATGCATAAGGTCATCCTTGATACCGATATCGGTACGGATGTTGATGATGCCCTTGCACTAGCTGTTCTTTTAGGGTCAACGAATGTTGATTTACTTGGAATCACAACCGTTTATGGCGATACCCATCTTCGTTCAACAATAGCAATGCATATATGTGAATTAGTGAAGAGAAAAGTCGATACCTATGTTGGTGAAAGTCAAACTATCTCTGGGCGTGCAATACAGATGACGGGATCAGAGGGAAAGAACTATAAGAATCTAGCTACGTTTACACCCGAATCTAAGAGTGCTGTTGAATATTTAGTTGAAACAATTAACTTAAATCCTCAATTAGTTGAAATTATCGCAATAGGACCATTAACAAATATCGCTCGTGCGATTGAATCCTCACCTGATTTTGTAAACAATGTGAAAAGAATCTGGATAATGGGTGGCGACTTTACTCAGTCAAAAGTTGAACATAATTTCAAGTGTGACACTACTGCAGCAAAGATTGTTCTTGAATCGCAAACTCCACTCTCAATTCTTGATTTACCGAATTCTCAAAAAACAATAATCCGAATGCCAGAGATAGATTGCATTAAGGATGTTCCAAATCTTGGGCCACTTCTCTATTTAGAAATAATGAGTTGGATTCAGCCTAGAAAGCAAAATTGGACTATCCCCCATGATCCAATAGCTGCGCTTGCCATGATTGCTCCAGAATATTTCGACACTTCACCAATTGGTCAAGTGAGTATTGATGTTGATGGCAAAAGTCTTTGGAAGGAATCAATATCCGGAAATGTCACGGTACTAACTCCAAATGATGCTGAAAAAGCAGTGGAAAGAATCTTGGAACTAATTACCAACTGCTCCAGGGCTTAGCGTGAGTATCAACAATCTCGGCAAGCTGCTCTAGCCGAGGTATTGAAACTTCACGAAGTGCTTTCGGAATATCAGTAGCACCAACAATGTCTGCCCATACGGCGCGACCAGCTAAAAATCCGCTTGCCCCACCCATTGCACAGGCCTTTACTGCATTATTAAAGAATGGTTGTTTCACTCCATTTGAGAGAACTACCCAAGGTGAGCCAATTGCTTCAGAAATTTTCTCAGCATTTTTGGTAACTAAATTTAAATCACCTTCACCATGAAAAGGTACTTCTGCTTTATAAAGGTCTGGCTTCCATGCTGATGCCTCACGAGCCGCAATTATCAACTCCTCTTCACGATTGAATGCTTTTGAAGAATCAGTTGGTGGTTTTACAATTATTTCAATAATTGAGGGTAACTCAGAAACTTTACATAGCTGATTAAAATCATCCACCAACTTGGCGCGAACATCTGGCGATTCGTCATTGCGCCACAGAATTAAGAATTTCAATCCAACGCTGCCAATATCGCGCATTCGAATTGGATCTATATCAGGATCAATCGCCGTATCCGTTGCTGCGCCTCCAGCTGGCCCAACCAGTAAATCTGCGGCAGCGATTAGTCCGCAACCATTCTTAAGTGCTTTCTGATTGATAATCTCATCAATTCCAAATTCCTGATCAACTAATAAAGCTGAAGCAAAAGGTGATAATTCACGAGCCACATCTACTTTAAATTGAGTCAGTTGCGAATCTGGAATTGGGCCAGGTTGGTGAGCAGCAAACATTCCACGCAATGCTTCTCGTTGATCAACTGCAACCATTGCAAGTGCACCAGATGGTCGCGCTAATTTACTAAGTGGTGCTCTCATTTGTGTGCCTCCAGGTACGCTTCTAGTTCGATAGTTGTTGGAATCATTGATTGCCCATCAAGACCAGAACAAGAAAGTGCTGCAACGGCATTTGCGCGCAACATTGCTTCCTGAAGAGAAAACCCATGAATCAATTGCGCTACGAGTGCCCCGTGAAAGACATCACCTGCACCTAGTGTACTAATCACCTCGACCTTGAATCCTGGCGCTGTTACTAGCCCCGTTTCGGGAGAAAATCCTGCACTACCGGCAGAACCTTGTGTTGCTACAACGGTATTTCCGGCTTTCATCGAATCATTTTCTAAAGCAACCCCGAGATCGACCCCTGGATAGCGCAGTGCCATTTGTCGATCGGTTGGCACAAAAAGATCGACTGCGATTGAATCAAATTTTTCAACATCATAACCAGCGTCAAAAGAAATTTGTGGGCCACTTCCGCGAGTTACTCCCAGTTCAGATAATCGATTAATACCAACATGGTCAACATGAATCCATTGCGCTTGGGCAATTAATGCCCTAGCAAATTCATTTGGGGCGGCCTGAACAATTGGCTGACGAGTGCTAATCGCACGCGAACTGTGTTCTTTAGAAGCAATGATCACACTTCCTGCGGTTGAAGTTGAGCTAATTGAAATCCCGGATGTCTCTACGCCTTCATTTTTAAAAATACGCAAAACTTCATGGCCATCGGCGTCATCTCCGATTGTGCCCACAATTGCACTTTTTATACCTAGTCGGCTCAGTGCAACTGCAGCCACAGCAGCTGGCCCGCCTCCACCACGGACAATCTCGTGCGCGATTACTCTTTCATCTTCAGCCGGATACTTCTCGACTAGAGCAACTGTGTCTAATGTAATAACACCTACACATACTACCTGAACAGGTTTCAATTCTTATCTTTCTTCTTTGCATCTGCCAATGCCGTAGCACGAGCCCCTGAAATGTGTTGAAAAGTTAACTTTGATGCGAGTTCGCCATTTCCATTTTCAATAGCGATAAAAATTGCACTATGTTCGCTGCGAGAAATGTCGGATCGCCCCGGAAGACGTAATGTAGTTTCCATTGACATCTTCATAACATCTTGTAAGACATTAAGGGTCTGATTGATAAAACGATTGCCAGCAATGCCAACAATCGTTAAGTGGAACTTGGCGTCGAGTGACTGCAATTGAATGTAGTCAATTGGTTCAGCCGCAGTAACGACATCTATCTGGTTAAGAGTTGCGCGAAGCAGGCGAATGTCCTCTTTTGTGGCTTTTTCAGCTGCCCACTTGGATGCCGGAACTTCAAGAACTTCACGCGCATCAAATAGCTCATTAAGACCGTGAGTCTTTGACATCATGGATGCTCGGAGTTCCTGTGCAACTAGAGGTTCCTGAACGAAGGTGCCCTGTCCGTGCTTTATTTGGACCAATCCTTGCGCCTGTAAAATATGAAGTGCTTCGCGCAAACTAGGGCGACTAACTTCCAGCAAGTCTGCCAACTGGCGTTCTGGCGGTAATTTGTCGCCTGGAATTAATTTCTGCAAGTGAATTATCTCAATCAATTGGGATGCTATCCGGGCCGCTCGTTGTGGGGCTAATGGGGTAGTTGCACTCATGGTTATCCCTTCACAGCTCCTGCTGTAAGACCAGCTTGGAATGAACGTTGCATGAAAAGATACATGATGATCATAGGCAAAGAAGCCACTAAAATCGCAGTAAACTGCATATTAAAACTTGAGAAATACTCGCCTTTGTAATCAATTAGTACGAGCGGCAAAGTTTTCTTAGTCGACTCAGTTATGAGCATTAACGGATATAACAAATCATTCCAGCAGATTACAAAGAGGAAAATTCCAGTCGCTCCTAATGCCGGTTTAGACAGTGGCAACGCAATTGAACGAAATATTCTAAACTGGCCAGCTCCATCCATTCCTGCACATTCGAACATCTCCCTTGGTAAATCTTTGAAAAAAGCAGAAAGGATAAAAATCGAGATAGGCAAAGTCAGAGCAATGTTGATGAGAATTAATCCAAATAATGAATTATTCAAACCGACTTTTACGAATAAGTGGAAAATCGGGATAATGTTAACTTGACCTGGAATTGCTAGCCCAAGTGAGAAGAGGAGGAAAAGAACTTTTCCGGTCACATTCATCAGTCGTGCAACTGAATAAGACGCCATGCTCGCTAATAAAAGTGTGAAAAACACTGAAAATGCAGAGACAATTACACTATTCATGAATGGTGTTGCAATATTACTCTCAACAAAAAGAGTTCTAAAATTATTTAAGTTCCAAGTTGAAGGCAATGACAAAGGCTTTGTATAGATTTCAAAATCCGTTTTAAACGCACCTGTTATAACAATTGCAGATGGA
>CALBFE010000088.1 GCA_937888825.1 uncultured Actinomycetes bacterium
CGCTTGGATCCACCGAGCACACGAATACAGAGAAGCTCTTTAGCTCCTGTGTTATCCGCAACGCGTAGGCGCGATTCTTGTTGAATCATTAGTTATCCACCAGCCCCTTACTTTGCCTTCTCGAGAATCTCGACCAAACGCCAGCGCTTTGTTGCTGAGAGTGGACGAGTTTCCATGATGAGTACACGATCGCCCATGCCGGCAGTGTTCTGCTCGTCATGTGCTTTTAGCTTGCTAGAGCGAGACATAACCTTTGAGTACATACCGTGCTTCACACGATTTGATACCTCAACAGTGATGGTCTTATCCATCTTGTCGCTCACAACAATTCCTTCACGGACCTTACGGTCGCTGCGATCTGCTTCTGTTGTAGTCATTACGCAGCTCCTCCGATTCCTAATTCGCGCTCGCGAACGATTGTGTATACGCGAGCAATTTCTTTGCGCACAGCGCTTAAGCGACCGTGGGTTTCAAGTTGACCAGTAGCTGCTTGGAAGCGAAGGTTGAATAGTTCTTCCTTCAACTCGCGCACTTTGCCGGCTAACTCTTCAGCTGATAATTGGCGTAGCTCTTCATTAGTTGTAATAGCCACTTATGCCTCCTCACGCTTTACTACTCGACACTTCATTGGAAGCTTGTGCGAAGCAAGACGCATAGCTTCATTAGCAATCGCTTCTGTAACACCAGAGATTTCAAACATAACGCGCCCTGGCTTTACGTTTGCAATCCACCATTCAGGTGAGCCTTTACCAGAACCCATACGGGTTTCAGCTGGCTTCTTTGTGAGTGGACGATCTGGATAAATATTGATCCAAACCTTTCCACCACGCTTGATGTAACGAGTCATTGCGATACGTGCAGATTCAATCTGGCGGTTTGTTACGTAAGCAGGCTCTAGAGCTTGCAAACCGTAATCGCCGAATGCAACTGCTGTTCCGCCCTTTGCTGCTCCGCTACGGGATGGGTGGTGCTGCTTACGGTGCTTAATACGACGTGGAATTAACATTAGTTCCCAGCTCCTTCCGCAGTTGGTGCAGTGTGAGAAACAGTTACTTCACCGCGAGGTGCACGTGGATTACGTGGTCCGCGACGCTCTGGCTTTGGTGCGCGTGCTTCTGCAAGAGCAGTTGCTGCACGATCTGCACGTGAACCGATAATTTCGCCCTTGTAGATCCATACCTTTACACCCAAGCGACCGAATGTTGTATGAGCCTCATAGAAGCCATAATCAATATCGGCACGAAGTGTGTGCAATGGAACGCGACCTTCGCGATAGAACTCAGAACGTGACATTTCTGCGCCACCTAGACGACCACCGCACTGAACACGAATGCCCTGTGCGCCAGACTTCATTGCGGTCTGCATTGACTTCTTCATTGCGCGACGGAAAGAAACACGTGCAGCAAGCTGCTCGGCAATTCCCTGTGCAACAAGTTGTGCATCGATTTCTGGGTTCTTCACTTCAAGAATATTGAGCTGAACTTGCTTGCCAGTTAGCTTCTCTAGACGCTGACGCAGAATGTCTGCTTCTTGACCACGACGGCCAATAACAATTCCCGGACGAGCAGTGAAGAGGTCGATACGGACGCGATCGCGTGTGCGCTCGATTTCAATTCGAGATACACCAGCGCGCTCCATACCTTTCTGCATCAAGCGACGGATTTCGACATCTTCCTTGACGTAATCCTTGTACAACTTGTCTGCATACCAACGTGACTTAAATTCAGTTGTAATGCCGAGACGGAAGCCGTGTGGGTTTACTTTTTGACCCATTACTTGGTCGCTCCCTTCTTGTTCATAGTCTTGCTAGCGGCTTTTACGTCGCTAACTGCAACTGAGATGTGTGATGAACGCTTCAAGATACGGAAACCGCGACCTTGTGCACGTGGGCGAAAACGCTTCATTGTGCGGCCCTCATCAACGAGAGCTTCAACAACCCAAAGTTCTGAAGCATCACGAATAGCTGGGTTCTGCGCTTTTGCATTAGCAACTGCAGAGTTAAGAAGTGTGAACACATCAGAACCAGCTGATTGTGGAGCAAACTTCAAAACTGAAAGAGCTTCATCTGCGCGCATTCCACGGACCAAGTCGACAACGCGACGAGCCTTCTGTGGTGTGTGGCGAATGTCGCGCAAAATCGCGCGAGCAATCAAAGGAGTATTAGTTGTATTAGGCAAGTTTTGCTCTCCGATCTTCGCCCTTGACGTGACCGCGGAATGTACGAGTTGGTGAGAATTCACCAAGCTTGTGTCCGACCATCGCATCAGTAATGAAAACGGGGATGTGCTTGCGTCCGTCATGGACTGCAATCGTGTGACCAATCATTGAAGGAATGATCATTGAGCGGCGTGACCAGGTCTTGATCACGTTCTTTGTGTTGGCCTCGTTTTGTACATCAACTTTTTTAAGTAGATGTCCATCAACGAATGGACCCTTCTTGAGACTTCTTGGCATAAGGGCTCCTACCTACCGCTTCTTATTCGACTTGCGACGACGGATGATCATTGAATCTGATGCTTTCTTCTTACGAGTGCGGCTTTCAGGCTGACCCCATGGAGTCACTGGGTGACGTCCACCAGAAGTCTTACCTTCACCACCACCGTGTGGGTG
>CALBFE010000089.1 GCA_937888825.1 uncultured Actinomycetes bacterium
CGCGATAAAGGATTACGTTTAACACCACAACGTGAACTCGTCCTTGCTGCTGTGCGCGAACTTGGGCATTCAACCCCTGAAGAAGTGGCAGAGAAAGTACGTCTGACACATCCAGGGATCAATCTTTCAACTGTCTATCGCAACCTAGAAACTCTAGAAAACGTTGGTTTAGTTCAGCACACCCACTTAGGCCATGGTGGTGCCACCTATCACGCAGCAGAAGAGCTGACCCATCTGCATTTAGTATGTGGAAAGTGTGAAGCAGTGGGAGATGCTCCATTAGATGTTGCAGCTACCTTTGTTAACGCACTCTCAGATGAGTATGGCTTTAAGACAGATGTTTCACACTTTGCAATCTATGGAACCTGTTCTAACTGTCAATGAGCGCGGTATTAGTTGAAGATGGTCCTGATAAGGGCGCAATTTGGCATTTTGGCGAACCAGTAAAAGAACAAAGAGCTATTGAAGCGGGCAGTGCCTGGGCAGATCTTTCACATCTTTCAGTCATCGCAGTTAGTGGCGAAGATCGCCTGAAGTGGTTACATGATTTAACAACACAGTTCCTCACCGACTTAGAGGTCGGCATCTGGAAGCCTGCAATGATTTTAGATCCGCAAGGTCACGTCGAGTATCAATTTAATCTTGTGGATGATGGAACTACTACTTTTCTTACACTCGATGCAAGCTACGCCGAGACCTTGGTTGCATATTTGACCAAGATGAGATTCATGCTCAAAGTTGATGTGCGTGATGCAACGAGTGAGTTTGCTGTGCTGAGAGCACCAGGGGCAGCAACAGATATCGGTGGACCTTTTGCATTAGTTCCAAGAGGCGAAGTTGCAGATATGGCGCAAACCTTTGGCGCAGTTGCAACCCAGGTTGGAACATGGGCCTTAGATGCTGAGAGAGTTGCTGCAGGTCGTCCTCGCATTGCTTTTGAAACTGATCACAAATCAATTCCTAATGAGCTCGGTGTTTTAAATGGCGCCGTGCACATGAATAAGGGTTGTTATAGAGGGCAAGAAACAGTTGCCAAGATATTTA
>CALBFE010000090.1 GCA_937888825.1 uncultured Actinomycetes bacterium
GTGAGCTCTATGTTGTTGGCACAGCCCCTGCCCATCATGGCCGCGGCATTGCACGAGCACTCTCGGTTGAGGCTATTAACTACTTTGTTACTAAGGGTTTAAAGCATGCGATGTTATATGTCGATGCTGATAATGAAAAAGGAATAAAGCTCTATCAGTCATTAGGGTTCAACTAAAGACTTACTCCACCCATTTTTCGAATAATCCAGATTAAAACTTCTTTATCTCTCTGAAAATCTGAAACTTCGCGAAAACTGTAGTGAGCAACCATGTTACGGATGCCATTCGCTCGCGCCATATGGTTTCCAACTTGGGCAAAACTCTTCCAGCTTTTTGGCTTTTCTAGCGCTGGAAAAACCGTGTAGAGCTCTGGAATCCATAAAAGGGTGAAATTGCTTCCATCAAAAAGATGTCTCCAAAAGCTAAAGGTTAGGAACTCTTCTACACCATCCCAGGAATACTGATTGTTTCTATAGGCCACTCTCAAACTACGAAGGTTTCCAAAACTCTTTGGTACAACATCGAGCCACTCTCTGTAACCTTTTTCTGCTGCAAGACTACTAAGAGCAATCATGATGCGCCTGCGTAACTCAGTTTCAATTAATCCAATAATGAAATAGAGAGTTGCATACATTCGAAGCTGTGCTTCAAAAAGGTTCTTAGATTTTTCCATTCCGTGATTGTTGAACACACGACTGACATGAGAGTAAAAGTTATCAACACTTGCTTTTTCAAACTTTGCCGATTACCCTTTACACAGGGCCCAAGAGAGATCACTGGCTATTCGCTATATCGCTTGGGCCGTTCAATTTGAAAAGAAAAAGGAGCCAGGGGAACTGGCTCCTTTTTTACTTTCTCCACTCTTTTTAAGGACGAACTGGTTTAACTGGCTTTGCAGGAATTCCAGCTCTAGCAGTTGCTACCGCAGCTTTGAAAGCATCACGTGCAGCTTTCTTTGCTTCCGGTGTTGTTGCGCCAGAACGTGCAGCTTGGAAAGTTGCTCTTGCAGATGCAATTGCTGGTTTTGCAGATGCAACAGCGCTTTGGCGTGCAACGTGTGCAGCTTTGTGTGCTGCCTTTGCTGCCTCGAATGCTGCTTTTTGTTCTGGTGTTAACGCCACTTTCTTCACTACTGGTGTAGTTGATTCAGCAGCTTGTGCCCCCGTGACACCCGCAAGTGCAAAGAGCCCTGCAGTAGTTACTACTGCAATTGTGCGCTTTAACATGATCATGAAATTCCTCATCTCTTCCACAACCGTTTGCGGATGAGTGAAAAAATAGAACAAAACTCTGTGGCAAAGCTCTGGCTACCTTGTGGGTTGTTTGTGAAAAAACCTACGCAGTGAGCTCTTTTAAGCCTGCAATAAGGCGGTCCACATCATCCCTCGTTGAATATGGCGCTAGGCCTGCGCGCAGCGCACCAGCATCACCTAAGCCAAGTGCTCTTGAGACCTCTAGGGCATAGAAGTTAGAGGCAGGAAGAGTCACGCTTTTTAGCGCCATAGCTTTATAGATATCAACGCTGTTGTGTCCTGCAAAGGAGAAATAGATTGTTGGTGTGCGGTGCTTTGCTTTTCCATACAACGTTACTCCGGGTAATGATGCAACAGAGCTCTCTAGATATTCCAGTAGTTCATCTTCATATTTCTCTAATGCGTTCATGGAGTTAACAATCTTTTCACGTCTAGTAACACCATTGCCTGGTGCCATCTCTGAAATGAAATTAACTGCTGCAATACATCCAGCCATGAGTTCATAAGGCA
>CALBFE010000091.1 GCA_937888825.1 uncultured Actinomycetes bacterium
CCGGAACTTGGTCTTATGTATCTTCAAATCCAACTGTTGCAACAATTACAGGTAGTAAGGTGGCAAAGCTGCGCGTGGGAGCAAGTATTGATACAGGCAAAGCCAAGAAAGTTGTGCGAATAAGTGGATCTAACTTTGTGCTCATAGGCTTGTCTTCTTTCACAAGCACCATTGGAACCTATAAAGAGCTTGATAGAAGCCCTGAGATAAGTGATCCATCGCTCAGTGATAGTAAGCAAATAGCTTTGGCAAACTATGGATTTCGTGCAAGTGATTTCAGCCAAGAGTGGACTGTGCTGCCCATGGGCAAGGGAACAACTCTGGATGATCCTTCACTAGATTTATGTAATGGAACCTTTCTTTCAGAAAAAGAGCGCGTTGAGCGCAGACAAGTTGCTGCCACAAAGGTGGGAAGTACTTTTGCCTTCCTTTCATCAGAAGTAGTGCGCTATTCATCCGCGGCCGCTGCATCTGCTGCGCAAAAAGAGTTAGTAAAAGTATTAAATGATTGCAGAACCAATAAGGGCTATACCGATGCCACAGGCACTCTAGTTCCTTATGATTTTAAGGTTTTGAATAACATTCCTGCAGGTGTTGTCAGTGAATCAAATCGAGTATTTGTATTTACCAATATTGATTCAGGTGCACGGGCAAGAACTCTTCTGGGCTTTTATCAATTCAATGGGGACATGTTTACCGGCCTCTATGTGATGAATACCGAGGGATTTAGCGATGCCCAGGTGGCAAAGTGGCTCAAAGTGGCCGCCACGATGGCTTCTCGCCTTAAGGGCTAATACCCCCGCCATATAATCAAGCCCGTGAGTATCACGGTAACGGAATACATACTTCTTGGTGTTGCCGCCTTTGCTTTTAGTGGCTTATTAACCTGGCCAGTTCGAGCAGTTGCAATCAAATTGGGCGCCATGGATCTTCCTAATCTGGAACGTAAAACACAGATAGAACCAGTGCCTTATTTAGGCGGAGTTTCAATCGCCTTAACAATTACTGTAATTTCATTTGCCTCAGTTTTATACTCTGATAACACAAATACAACCTTTCCCTTAATTTCCTACGTTTTATTACCTGCGGCACTTTTGGGAATTATGGGTTTAATTGATGACTTACGGGGACTGCCACCGTTACCTAGATTATTTTTTCAATCAGCAGTTGGGGTTGTCGTAGCAGTATTTCTTTCAGCAAATAATATGGTCGGTACTCCACTCGATAATTCAACTCTGAATCAAGTAATTAACATTATTTGGATTGTTGGGATCTGCAACTCAATTAACTTTTTTGACAACCTTGATGGCGGTGCTGCTGGCACTGTTGCAATTTCAACCTTAGGTATTGCAGCCATCGCAGTTATGCAAAAGCAGGAGTTAGTGTCAGCTTTAGCTGTTGTCACAGCTGGCGCCACAATCGGATTTTTGTTATGGAATAAATCTCCAGCAAAGATATATATGGGTGATGCTGGGGCCTTATTTTTAGGAGTTATCGTCAGCGTTCTTACAATTCGCCTAAACCCAGGAATTCAACCCAAGTGGAACTCTCTTGCGCTATTGCCGATTTTACTAGCTGTGCCAATCTTAGATACCTGTATCGCAGTCTTTTCCCGAATTTGGCGCGGAATATCCCCACTCACTGGCGGCAAAGATCATTTATCTCATCGCTTAATGCGCAAAGGATTTACAAAACGTGGCACCGCCCTTTGCTTGTGGGGTGTGCAGGCTAGCTTTGTTGCCCTTGCTTTGATTGTTTATAAGTGGACTGCTTCTCTTGGCACACCAGTCATTGTCTTAGCTGGGGCTTATTGGCTTGGTGCTTTTGTGTGGTTCTGGCGTATTCCATCCAGTGACTAAGCAGAAATAGCGTTTAGCTTTTCCACTTCTTCCACGCTCAACTCAACAACCTGAATAATCTCTTCCACCTGCTCCACCGTTCTAGCAGAGGCAATAGGAACACTGACCGTTGGTTGTGCTCTCAGCCAGGCAAGTGCCACAGCAGAGAGTGAAACGTTGTGGTTCTTAGCAACTTCATCCATAGCAGTTAGTACTTCGTAGTTCTTATCATTTGCATACTCTCTTGCACCTGCTGCGCGCTTTGAATCAACTTCAGTAACACCTGGGCGGTATTTACCTGTGAGGAATCCTCTGGCAATGCCATAGAAAGGAATGTTTGAAATTCCTAGATCTGCTACTGCTTGTGACATTTCACCTTCATAGCTTTTTCTATCAACGAGGTTATAGAGATCTTGAACGGCAACGTAGGCGGGGATGTTGTTATCTTCACTGAACTTAATTGATTCACGCAGGCGAGCTGGTGTGAAGTTAGAGGCTGCGATGTAGCGAACTTTTCCTTGAGCTATGAGTTGGGCGTAAGCGCCCAGAGTTTCATCCAGTGAAA
>CALBFE010000092.1 GCA_937888825.1 uncultured Actinomycetes bacterium
TGCTCATTGCCGCCCTAGATTCTGGTGAGTTGTTTATTGAAGGTGCTGCTGAAATAACTCGTGTGCATGAACTTCTTGAAAAAGCCAAAGCAGTTGCTAGAAATAAGAAAGCAACGGCCGATGAACTGCTGTGGGCTATTTGGGATAACGCAGTTACAAGTGATGATCAGAAATTAGCTAACGCCTGGCGCAATCAAGCGTTGCGTCCTGGAGTTCGCGGAGCCGGAGCTGATAGAGATCTTGATGCAATGATGCAGTTGTTTGAAAGTGCTGCTAGATATTCAGAACGTTTCCCACTATCTGGGCCTGGTGCCTTCATTACTGAGATTGCAACTGAAGATATTGCTGGCGATGTTATTACGGCTAAAGGTGTGCGAGCTGATTTCGTTGAGATTCTTACAGTTCACAGTGCCAAGGGACGTGAGTGGGATTTAGTTGCAATTGCAGGATTACAAGAGAGTTCTTGGCCAAACCTTAAACAACGCTCCTCACTACTTGGTGCAGAGCGTTTAGTTGAGCGCCAACGCAACCCTGATATTGCCCGCGATCAGCTAGATGTCATTGCTGCCAGCGGTCTTTTGCAAGATGAGGAGCGGTTGTTTCATGTGGCCCTCACCCGCGCCAAACAATCACTATTTGTTACTGCCGTGCAGGCAGATGATGAAGAGCCTTCACAGTTCTTTGAATCTGTTGAAGTTTTAGTTAACAAGATTGATGAAGAAGTTGGGCCAGAGTTAACCGAAGTACCAAGGCCTATTACCGCCCCTGCCTTAGTTGCAGAACTTCGTAGCCAACTAGATGGCGAAAATGCGAAGGAAGCCGCTTCACTGCTCAGTGCAATGGCAACTGAAGGAATTTATTTGGCAGATCCGGCTAACTGGATTGGATCTGTGCCACTGAGTACAGATGCTCCAGTCATTGATCCAGATCAGGAAGTCGTTGTGTCTCCTAGTGGAGCTGAATCATTTGTTGAGTGTGGAGTCAAATGGTTCCTACAAAATAATGGTGGCACCGATGGTGATAGCACCGCTCAAGTTTTAGGTTCTGCCATTCACGCATTTGCTGCCAAGATGGTGCAAGAGCCAGGAACATCTAAACAAGATTTGATTGCAAGTCTAGAGAGTTCATGGAAGCTCATAGATCCAGATTCAGGATGGGTGAGTGCTTCACATCTAGAGAACGCTGTGACAATGCTTGAAAAGTTTGTTACTTACCACAATGAATCCAAACGAGAAGTTGTGGATGCTGAAATTAGATTTGATGTGAAATTAGGTCGTGCTCGAATTCGAGGAAGTGTGGATCGATTAGAGGTTGAAGCAGATGGTTCACTTTTCATCATTGATTTCAAGACTGGTGGAGCTGCAATCTCACTCAAGGATGCAAAGGAGAATCTGCAGTTAGCTAGTTACCAAGTGGGAATTGCCGAAGGTGGGTTTACTCAAGGCAATGTCAGTGCCGGTGCAGAGCTGGTGTATCTGGGCACAAGCACTGCAGGTGCAACTCTTAGACCACAACATGTTATTGATGTTGAGGCAACTAAAGAGAAATTGAATGAGATTGCCGACGGCATGGGAGCTGCTACTTTCTTTGCCACCGTAAATAAGCGCTGTAAAGGCTGCCCAGTGCGTAAATCCTGCCCCGTTCAAAATGATGGACGGACGGTGATTGAAAAATGAGTGAAGCGAAATATTCACCGGAGGAGATAGTTGCAAAGCTTGGGCTCAAGCCTGTAACACCATATCAATCTGAAATTATTAGTAGTCCACTAGAGCCATCAGTTGTCATTGCTGGCGCGGGTTCAGGTAAGACTGAAACGATGTCGAACCGTGTGTTGTATTTGGTAGCTAACGGCTTTGTCACACCCGATCAAATCCTGGGTCTTACTTTCACACGCAAAGCTGCCGGAGAGCTTTCAGTGCGTATTCGAAAGCGCTTACGCCAATTAGCTGCGGATAAAGAGTTCAAACACATTACTTCTACTTCTACATCTGTTACGACCTATCACTCCTATGCAGGCAAGCTCCTGAGTGAACATGCAATTCGCTATGGCATTGATGCTGATGCAGAGCCATTGGGTGAGGCTGCAATTTGGCAGATTGCTTCAGATGTTGTGCGCAACTGGTCAGATGATTCATATCGAAATCAAAGCGCAGTGAGTACTGTCATCAAAGATTTGTTGGGGCTATCTAAATTAATGCTAGAGCATCAAGTAAAAGCTGTAGATATTGAGCGAATTGGCAATGAAGTTTTAGCATCCTTACAACCCCTTACCGGAAGCAGTAACGCTGAAGTTCGAGATGTTGCTAAAGCTATGCGTCAGCGAAACTCGCTGCTTCCTATGGTTGAAACCTTTATGCAGCGTCGCAAAGCAGCAGGGGAGTTCTCCTTTGATGATCAGATGTCACTAGCTGCAGATATTGCTCAAAACTTTGAAGATGTTGGTGTGTTAGAGCGCGGTAAGTACAAAGTTGTTTTACTCGATGAATATCAAGACACCTCGCAATCACAGGTGCGAATGCTTTCATCTCTCTATGGAGGTGGTCACCCAGTAATGGCCGTGGGAGACCCATCGCAAGCCATTTATACCTGGCGCGGAGCCTCTGCGGGCACCATGGCATCTTTTGCTACCTATTTCCCTAAGAACGTTGATCAAGTGGGCAAAGCTCAATTCTCTCTTCCAACAACGTTTCGCAATGATGAAATGATTTTGTCGGTTGCAAACCGTATTAGTGGTGAAATTAAGTTAGCGGGGGGCCAACAAGTTGTTGAACTAGAAGCGCGACCAAAAGCTGGTAAAGGTGAAGTTGCCTATGGAATTTTTGAAACTATTGACACTGAAGCACAGGCAATTACCGAATACGTTCAAAAGAACTGGGCTCCTTCAACTGGCAAGACATGCGCCGTGCTTGTGCGCAAGCGTAGTCAGATAAGCGCGATAGAAGCAGCGTTACATGAAGCTGGAATTGCAGTGGAAGTCATTGGAATCGGTGGATTGATTCACGTTCCAGAGGTGGCCGATGTTGTGACAATGTTAAAGATAATCACTGATCCAGATGCTGGTTCTGCGCTCATGCGTCATTTAACTGGACCACGAATTAATCTAGGACCACGTGATATTGCAGCACTTGGCACATTCTCACGTGATCGCGCTAAAGCTATGCATGCTGATTCAAAGACATTTATTAAAAAGATTGCTGCCGGCAACCCAGAACAGTTAGAGGCCGATGATCAATTTGCGGGATCAATCATCGATGCCTTGGATGAAATTGCCGATGCAAAGAAGTTTGGCTTTAGCGATATTGGATACCAACGCCTGGTTCGATTTGCTAGTGATTTGCGTCGATTACGTGCGCGCGCAGGTGGGCAGATAACTGATCTGATTAGTGAAATTGAAAACTACTTAACCTTAGAAAGTGAAATAACTCTGCGTGATGGCAATCAATCTGGTCGCAGACATTTAGATCGCTTCCTTGATGAAGCAGCAAAGTTCGAGCGCACAGGTGGAACAGTCTCGGCCTTCCTCGTGTGGCTAGATATAGCAGCCGATGCTGAAGGCGGGCTAAAGGCAGGAGCGCCTGAAATTCGCAGTGATGTCGTGCAGATATTGACTATTCATATGGCAAAAGGTGCTGAGTGGGATGTTGTTGTTGTGCCCGGTTTGGCTGAGGGAACTTTTCCTGGTGGCAATACGGGGGATTCTGATAATTGGATTAAGAATGAAAAGCATGTGCCATTTGAGCTGCGCGGGGATGCACATGAGCTTCCACGATTTTCTTTGCAAGGCATAGAAAAGAACAGCGATGCGGCAAAGGCAATCAAAGCCTTTGGTAAGGATTGCACCAATAACATCAAGATGCGTGAAGAGATGCGCCTTGCCTACGTTGCTATCACGCGCGCTAAGTCGCATCTGCTGTGCACAACATCGTGGTGGCGAGATGGCACACAATCTGTAGCACCAAGTGAGATCTTCACAATGATTGCAGCAGCAGCAAGCGGATTAGGTGGCTTGTTAGTAAGTGATGTCACAGCACCTGAAGATGGCGCAGAAAACCCAACAATTGAAAATCCAATCTCTGCTCAGTGGCCCCGCGATCCACTAGGCAATCGTCGCCAAGCATTTGATGCTGCAATCGAATTAGTGAAATCTGCGCCCATTCATTCGCTGCAAGAATCTCACTCAGATGAGATTAATTCATGGATTGGTGATGCTCAGGCATTGATTAATGAACAACGTAAGGTGAAAGAACAAACTATTCGGGTTGCGCTGCCTCCACGTCTTTCCACTTCCACACTTGTTGCCTTACATAAGGATCCACAAGAACTTGCACTCAATATTCGCCGCCCAATGCCAAGGGGACAAGATCAATACTCACGTCGCGGTACCGCATTCCACTTATGGGTTGAACGCCAATTCACCGATGCTGCAACGCTCTTTGGTGATGAATACTTGGATTACTTAGATCCACTGGATGAAGATTCAAAGCTAGAAGATTTAAAGAAAGCCTGGCTGAGCAGTGAATATACCAATCGCACACCAGCCCGCGTTGAAGTCCCATTTGAAACAACAATTGGTGGCATTTTGGTGCGTGGTCGTATCGATGCTGTGTATGCAACTGCCGATGGTTTTGAAGTGGTGGACTGGAAAACGGGATCAACGAAGTTGGACGCATCGGCGGCTGTGCAGCTAGCGATGTATCGATTGGCATGGGCAAAGCTTTCTGGCACCGATATTTCTAAGATCAGTGCAGCTTTTCATTATGTTCCTACTTCTGTTACTGATCGCCCAGCAGACTTACTCGATGAAAGCG
Source organism: uncultured Actinomycetes bacterium (assembly GCA_937888825.1). Classification (GTDB taxonomy): domain Bacteria; phylum Actinomycetota; class Actinomycetes; order Nanopelagicales; family Nanopelagicaceae; genus Planktophila. The sequence continues at coordinate 4,809 of CALBFE010000092.1, forward strand.
CCTTAATTGCATTAATTACAAATGCAAGTAAAGAATCGGCTTAATCAACTTCAATCTGTAGCGGTAAGTGATCACTCATTCCTGAGTGCGGGTATTGAATGTGACGAACATCTTTTGCCTTTAGACCTTGGGAAAGAAAATAATCAATCTGCACCTTTGGATACCAACTTGGAAATGTGCGCATAGCTGCCAGAGATCTCCATTTAAAGTCGCGGACAAATATGGAAAAAGGAAGATTGAGATCTCCCATAATCAATATCTTAGATTTATCTGTTACACCCAAAGTATTTGCCCAACGCTTAATTTTTATTAACTGGGCTAGAGAAAATCCTGGAACAAATGAAAGATGAGTATTGATAATAAGCCAACCATTATCTAATTTGGCAGCCAAGGCACTTCGTGGATGGTCTCTGACATAAACACGCTTTAACTTTCCATTCACCGGAAATGCCATTAAGACGCCAACGGGTGAACCTTTGAGATCTAAACGGTGCCACGATTGAACTGGAATCTTAGAAGCCATTCCAATTCCATATGATCCTGGTGCTACGTCACTTTTATTTGTAATGAGTTTGTCATCACTATCAGTTGGATTTCGGTAATCTTCATCTGGTGATCCCATAAGCGATGGAGCAAAGGCCCAATCTTTTGCGCCCACAATTGATGCAACATTGCCCGTTTGATTGTGATTGCCTGATCGATCAAGGAAGTAGTCGACTTCTTGCAGGCCTATGACATCAGTTGCTAGCTGGCTAAGGGCGGCAGAGAGCAGAGCCTCTGGATCGGCTTCTTCATCGGGGGGAATGGGCAGCCCGTGCAGCAGATTCCACGATGTTATGCGCATGGGGCGATGCTAGTAGCGTTCACCCCTATGAGCGCGCGCAATCAATCCCTATCCCCGATTAATCGCGCTAGCCACCTGCGCACAGATGCCAAAGCCTTAGCCGATCTGTGGAATAAGGCGATGATTGTGCAGATTATCGATGGACGTATTAGCGCAAGTGAAGATGCACTTGTTTTTTGTGATGCAGCAACAGTTACCTCCCAATTAGATTCATTTGCTGAAGGTGATCGATTTTTCTTAGGCCTTGGCCGTGATGACAACACACCATATTTTGCATGGCGCACATCATGGAAGAGCGAACCTGCAACTGAAGAAGGAAAATACGAAGGCTTTGCAACGCTGCGTGAATTAGGAAGCAGCTTGGATGAGATTGAAATGTCATTAGCAATGCATGCAGTTGGTCTTGCTAACTGGCATGCAACACATCCGTGTTGTGCACGGTGCGGTGCTGCCACCGTCAGTGACTTAGGGGGATCAGTACGTGTTTGCGTTGAAGATTCCACACAACATCACCCCCGCACAGATCCAGCAGTCATTGTTTTAGTGAAAGATTCTTCAGATCGAATCTTGTTAGGTCATCAACCAGTGTGGCCAGAGAAGCGTTTCTCAACTTTTGCTGGCTTTGTTGAACCAGGTGAATCTTTTGAAGAGTGTGTATCACGTGAAGTTTTTGAAGAAGCTGGTGTTTATTGCAACGACATTAATTACTTACGTTCTCAAGCTTGGCCATTTCCAGCATCCATTATGATTGCCTTTGAAGCAATTACTGATCATCCTGAAAATGCGCGGCCTGATGGAGAAGAAATCACCGAAGTGCGCTGGTTAACACGAGATGAAATGAAAAAGGCTGTGGCAAGTAGTGACATCTTGCTTCCACCTTCAATATCTGTTGCTCGTAAAATGATTACAGCTTGGTATGTTGGCAAAGAAGGTTATGTCGTTAGCGATCTAACTGGTGGGGAATCCTGGCGTTAATGTCAGATCTTCGCGCAGAAGAGATTTTAGAATCTCTCGATAACGAACAAAGAGCCGTTGCTCTTGCTACACGTGGGCCTGTGTGCGTTATTGCTGGTGCTGGAACTGGAAAAACTCGAGCAATTACTCACCGCATTGCATACGCCGCAGCAATTAACGTGATGGATCCTCACAAAGTATTAGCTCTTACCTTTACTGCCCGTGCTGCAGGAGAGATGCGCATGCGCCTTCGCTCCCTTGGCGTGCCATCGGTTGCTGCACGCACCATTCACGCCGCTGCCCTTAAGCAGCTCACTTTCTTTTGGCCACAAGTATTTGGCGGTCGCACGCCAGATCTAATAACTTCAAAGACTTCCTTTATTACTGAGGCAATTAAGCGCGCTGAATTAACAGGGGAGTTATCGATTACTTCGCGCGATTTGATGCGAGATATCGCCTCTGAGATTGAGTGGTCAAAAGTGAGTGAAGTTGCACCGGTTGATTACTTATCTGAGCTTGGCAAGCGCACGGTAAAGCCTCGAATTAATCCAGAACAAATGGCCAAGGTCTACACAGCCTATGAATCAGTCAAACATCAAGAGCGAGCAATGGATTTTGAAGATGTATTGCTACTTACTACGGCCATGATTGAGCAAGAGCGTGAAGTAAGAGAGCGCGTGCAGGATCAATACCGCTTCTTTACCGTGGATGAATATCAAGACATTTCCCCACTACAACAGCGATTGATTAATGCTTGGTTAGGCTCGCGCCAAGAAATCTGCGTTGTGGGCGATCCTGCACAAACTATCTATTCATTTGCCGGAGCAACTCCAATTTTCTTAAACTCATTCACACAGCGCTTTCCAGAGGCCGAAGTAGTTCGCCTGACAACTGGGTATCGATCAACTCCTGAAATTACTTTTATGGCTAACTCAGTTTTGCGCAAAGCCCAGATGGGCCAAGAGTTAGTTGCCCTCAATGATCATGGCGATAAGCCATCAGTAGATGCATATAACGATGA
>CALBFE010000093.1 GCA_937888825.1 uncultured Actinomycetes bacterium
ACGAAGAAGAATCCACCAGCTTTAGCCATGTAGACAGGCAAGATTGGATGTCCAACAACGTTAGTTTCTGTGCGACCAACACCTGGAAACTGTGTGTGCTTCTGGTACCAAACAAGCATGACGTGAATTGTGATGACGGCAAGGAAGATTCCAGGAATGATCAATATATGGAGGGTAAAAATGCGCGGGATAAAGTCAGTTCCCGGGAATTCTCCACCGAATAAGAAGAATGAAGCGTATGTGCCAACTAAGGGGATTGCTTGAATAATCGCTGAAGTAATGCGAAGTCCAGTTCCGGATAGCAAGTCATCAGGAAGTGAATAACCTAGAAGACCCTCTACTAGACCAAGAGTCAGGAGAAGAATTCCAAGGATCCAGTTGAACTCACGTGGCTTCCTAAATGCACCCGTAAAGAAAACACGCAAAAGGTGAGCAACGATTGCGGCCATGAATATGTTTGCTGCCCAGTGGTGAATCTGGCGCATTAATAGACCGCCGCGAACTTCAAATGAGATATTTAAAGTTGAGGCGTATGCAGCCGACATTTCTAAACCTTGTAGTGGCTCATAAGCACCGTTATAAATAACATCCTTTTGTGAGGGATCAAACCAGAATGTTAGGAAAGTTCCAGAAAGAAGAAGGATGACGAATGAATACATACATACTTCACCCAGCATGAACGACCAGTGATCAGGAAAGACCTTGTTAAGTGATTTCTTTACCCAACCCGCAGCACCTAACCTTTCATCAACAAAATTAGCTACATTTCCAACTGCTTTTTCAGTAGTTGTCATTGTGAGTTCCTCTCCCAGAAACTAGGTCCGACTGCTTCATTAAATGGTGCACGTGCTACTAGATATCCTTGGGCATCGACTGTGATATCGAGTTGAGGTAATGGTCTGGCTGCAGGTCCAAAGATGACCTTGGCAGCGCGAGTCACATCAAATGTTGACTGGTGACATGGACACAGCAAGTGTTTTGTCGTTTGTTCATAGAGTGCAACTGCGCAGCCCATGTGTGAACAAATCTTTGAGAAAGCAATGATTCCCTCATGGGTCATCGCAAGCTTCTCAGGTGTTAGTTGGAACTCTTCTGGACGCAAACGAATAAGCAGAACAGGATCTTTTGCAATGTCACTTAAAGGGCGGTGTTCTAAGTCTTCAACAGCGGGCAAAACCTGAACTACAGAACCTACTTCAAGATCTGAGGCCAGAATTGGACGATTACCTGGGTCAGTTAGAAGACGAGTTCCTGCTTTCCAATTCGTCATCTCCAACTTTTTTCCAGGTAGTGGACCTAGATCGCGAAGGAGTAGAACTGGAGGAAGTGCAAAGAGACCAACGGCAGCGCCCAGTGAGCGCTTAATTAACTTACGGCGACCAAGTTGAACTCCTGCAACACCCTCTTTAACAGTCTTGATTAACTCTTCGCGATCTTCATCACTTGAGCGGAATTCATGGCGATGATTAACAATTTCTTTATCAGGCATCAAAGTCTTGGCCCAGTGAATTGCAGCAATGCCGATGAAAAATAACGACATAGCCATACCAATTCCGATACCCAATTGCTGAGCATTTTGATTACCCATAATTGGGATAAAGATAAAGACATTGTCAGCAACAAAAATGTATGAATAAATGAGAAGAACAGAGCCAACACCAGAGAGACCAAAGAGAATGGCTATCTGTTGTTCTGCACGCTTTTCAGAGACAGGATTAACATCTGTCGCACGTGGTGCATGTTGAGGTACTACTGAGTCATCAATAGGAGTTAATTCATTAGACATCTCGCGCCTACCTTGCTCTCGTAGTTAGCCAGACTGCAATACCAATAAGCAGTCCAAGTCCTAACACCCATGCCAACAAACCTTCAGAAACAGGTCCAATGCGGCCCATCGTTGCACCGCCTAGATTTGGTTCTGCTTCAGCGGCCTTGATCCACTTGATAAGTGAAAGCTTTTCTTCAGGTGTAATTGTTTTATCACTAAACACTGGCATTGATTGCGGGCCAGTAACCATTGCTTCATAAATATGTTTTGGCTCAACTCCCATAAGAGTTGGCGCGTACTTACCCTGTGATAGTGCACCACCTTGACCAGCAAAGTTGTGACACATTGCGCAGTTGTTTCTAAACAACTCTCCGCCTTCGGCCGAGTTGCCATCGCGCTCATAATTGAGTTCTGATTCACCTGGAATAGCAGGGCCAGGGGCAAGGGATGCGACGTA
>CALBFE010000094.1 GCA_937888825.1 uncultured Actinomycetes bacterium
TTTGATCGCAAGGTCTACCTGCCTTCCGGTGGCTCACTTGTTATCGATCGCACTGAAGCAATGATTGTTATCGACGTTAATACTGGTAAATTCATTGGTAAGGGTGGAAACCTGGAAGAGACTGTTACTAAGAACAACTTAGAAGCAGCTGAAGAAATTGCACGTCAACTACGCCTTCGTGACTTAGGTGGAATTGTTGTCATCGACTTCATCGATATGATTTTGGAATCAAACCGCGAGATGGTTTTGCGCCGACTCGTTGAATCTTTGGGCCGCGATCGCACCAAGCACCAGGTCGCAGAAGTTACTTCCCTTGGTCTTGTTCAAATGACACGCAAGCGTGTTGGACAGGGATTAATCGAAGCCTTCTCAACTACATGTGATTCATGTAGTGGACGCGGAATTCATATTCACATGGAGCCTGTGAAGATGAAGGCACCAATGCCTCAACTCGATGTTCCATCATCACAACATGAAGATGCAGAGGAAAAAGATGCTACCGAGCATGAATTCCATGAATCTTTAAATGATGATCAGCCACCTGTAGAGACCAAGCCAGCTGGTGGGCGAAAGCGCCGCCGAGCAGCCTCCTCAGGCATAATTACTGCTTGATTTGAGCCTTCGGGCCCTAACGGGTAACCTTTACCCTTCAACACACCTAGAAGTTCGGAGTACTACAGCGTGGCAAATATCAAGTCTCAGATTAAGCGCATCAAGACCAACGAGAAGGCACGCCTTCGTAATAAGTCTGTGGGCTCATCTATCAAGACCGCTGTCCGTAAATTCCGTGAGAGCGTCACTGCAGGAGATTCAGCTGCAATCACAACTGAGCTTCGCACAGCTTCACAGGCTCTCGATGTTGCTGTTCAAAAGGGTGTTCTTCATAAGAACACTGCAGCAAACAAGAAGTCATCAATGGCTAAGGCAGCTGCCAAAGCCGGCGCACGTTAATTTTTCTTCGATCTTAAAGCGAGGCTAGGTTCATGCCTGCAATTTCACTTGCTAAGGCGCCACAACCAGCAGCAACTAATCCGGCGCAGATACGTAACTTCTGCATCATTGCCCACATTGATCACGGTAAATCAACTCTTGCCGATCGCATGTTGGGAATTACCGAGGTAGTAGAAGCGCGCAATATGCGTGCGCAGTATCTAGATCGAATGGATATTGAGCGCGAGCGCGGAATCACAATCAAATCTCAAGCAGTTCGTTTGCCATGGCGCAGTGGACTTGATGGTCAGGAATACATCCTGAATATGATTGACACACCAGGTCACGTTGACTTCACCTATGAAGTTTCGCGCTCGCTGGCTGCATGTGAAGGAGCAGTTCTTCTAGTGGATTGTGCTCAGGGAATTGAAGCTCAGACTTTGGCAAATCTTTATTTAGCGATGGAGAATAATTTAACGATTATTCCTGTGCTCAACAAAATCGATCTACCTAACGCCCAACCTGAAAAGTTTGCAGCAGAGTTAGCAAAGCTCATTGGTTGCCAGCCTGAGGACTGCTTACGTGTATCAGGTAAGACTGGCGATGGTGTGGCAGAGCTACTTGATCAAATTATTGCTCAAATCCCAGCACCAAAGGGTGATGCAAATGCACCTGCTCGCGCACTTATTTTTGACTCTGTCTATGATTCCTATCGCGGTGTTGTTACCTATGTTCGCGTTATTGATGGCCACTTATCTCCGCGCGAACAGATTCAAATGTTTTCAACTGGTGTTCGACATGAAGCCCTAGAAGTTGGCGTTATTTCACCAGAACCAGTTGCATCTAAAGGATTAGGTGTTGGTGAAGTAGGGTATTTAATTACAGGTGTTAAGGATGTGCGCCAATCACGTGTGGGCGACACCATTACTACCTATAACAACCCAACCAAGGTCGCACTTGCCGGATATAAAGATCCTAAGCCAATGGTTTTCTCAGGGTTATTTCCGCTAGATGGTGCGGATTTTCCTGTGCTTCGTGAAGCACTCGATAAATTACAACTCAACGA
>CALBFE010000095.1 GCA_937888825.1 uncultured Actinomycetes bacterium
CATACTTACCCCCATGCTCATCCTGCTTCCCCCCAGTGAGAAAAAGGCGGCAGAGCCAGGCCCAGCTATCACCGTCTATACCGGCGTGCTCTATCAAGGCCTGGGCTGGGCAACGCTGGGCACATCTGGCCAAAACCGAGCACAGAAATCAATCGCAATCATCTCGGCTAAGTACGGAAGCCTCAAATGCCTTGATCTCATTGAGCCCTACAAAGAAAAAATAGATGTAGCCCAGATGCGCGCACCGATTACTAAGGCTCTAGATGCCATTGAAAGCGATTTGATTATCGACTGCCGTTCATCAACCTATCAAAGCGTTTGGACTCCCCCGGCCGATAAGTGCGTTGAGATAAAAGTGTTCAGCAAAGTCGATGGTGTGAAGAAAGTGATCACTCATATGTCTAAAAAGACTCGCGGTGAAGTAACGCGCCTGTTGCTGCTCTCTCAAACGATTCCCACGAATCCCCACGAGCTGGCAGAGATTGTTTCGACAGCTTTTGATTGCGAGCTTTTTAAACCGAATAGTAAAGAGCCTTGGGTCTTAGAGGTTATCGTTCACTAGTTTCTTTAATAATTCTGACAATCATTTGCGGGTAATCCCACATCGGTGCATGGCCGCAGTTATCAATGACTAACCACGTGCTATGAGCAGGTGCTAGCGAGCGCTCTTGTGAATGTGGGTATGGCAAAGTGTTATCTGTGTCGCCAAAGAGAATTGTTACAGGAACACTTTGCGGCACATGCGCCTCAAAACGCTTTCCTAACATCCCATCCCAGGTAGGGAAATATCCCGTTGCATGCCCCATTGCATATGCTGAGTCATAACAGATTTCATAACTTAACTCGCGCCACTTTGGACTTACGTTTGAATATCCAATCTTGCGCAAGGCAATTGCATGCAAACCCACTCTAATTAATGGTCTTAGGACTTTAGCCATGTAATAAGACTGCGCTTCACTAGGTAGGCGCCCTGAAGCAGGTTTTAGCCATAGGCCAGCAGGTGCAAGACCTGTCAGAGAATTAATGCGCTCTGGTTGATCTGCGCCCATCTCAAGTGCAATCCACCCGCCCAGTGAATTGCCTGCAACATGAAACTCATGTATCCCATACTCACTCTCAACGCTGTCAAAGATTGCCCTGCCCAGTGATCTGGGATCCATTGCCTGAGCTTTGATATATGCACTATTGCCATGACCTGGCAGATCAACAGTTATCACGCGAAAGCTCTGCGAGAGTGCGGGGATGATGGGCTTAAATGCTGTTGCAGCCGATCCCAGCCCGTGAATTAAAACTAAGGGTGGGTGGCTCTGATTTGTTTGCGTCAGGGTTGTAGCAAGGATCATTGTTAGTACTTATATTTTTCTGTCTCTTTAGGATGCGCTCTACATACCGCTTTCCAAATCTCATCTGCCTCAAGGCCGGCAGCTAGAGCCTCATTAACGGTTTTGCTACCTAATTCTGAGATGGCGATATCGGTGGGAAAGTGTGAATGCTCGCCAAATGAAAGCGCTAAACGCTCACGAAGATCAGAGATTCGCACGGGCAATAAGAAACTCTGCTTGAAGTCTTGAATCCTCTGGAGTCAGTGGCTGAATCGCTTGGCCAATTAACCAGCGTGTTGCAAGGTCAGCTAAAACCTGTGAACCAAGAATCATTGCTAGAGCATCATTGAACTGCATCCAAAGCGGATGTGAGGTTGCTGCCATTACTTGAGTTAAAGGTGCTGGATCTGCAACACGCATCTTGGCAAGTGCTGCATCTGATGAGATTTGAATTGATAAAACTTCTAGTGCATCAGTGGGATTTGATGCACTCTGGGCAATGCTTACCAACCTGCGGATCTCTAAATCACAGAGCGCAGCAAGGACTGATTCTTTATCTCGGTAGTGGTTATAGAGAGTCGCTCTGGAAACTTGAGATGTGTCAGCGATTTCGATCATAGACATCTTGGCTAAACCAACAGTTGCAATTAAATGCTTAGCACCTTCAAGGATTGCACTTTGTGTGCGGCGATGTGTTGCAGCTTGTGGTGCGTATTTATTAAGCGGCATCGACGACAGTAAGAGTGACGCTCTCGCGGCTCTTTAACTCAAGCGCTACGTCATTGAAAACACCAGAGAGTGAAAGACCTAGCGCTACACAAATAGCGTTAAGGAGTTCAGATGATGCTTCCTTTTGTCCACGTTCTACTTCAGATAAGTAACCTAGTGAGACACGGGCATCACGTGCAACATCGCGCAATGTGCGATTTTGTGATGTGCGGGCAGCGCGAAGTGTGAGACCAACTGCTTCACGAACTAGAACCACGGGCCCACCTCCTTTTTTACGCTCGGTCCCTAAGGATACGCGCAAAGGTGGCAATGGCGCTTGCTGTAGCTGCGTTTCGCACAGATTCTCGCTCACCAGATAAGGATAATTCGATGCTCTGACATACCGGACCGGCAATAGCTACCCACACCGCACCTACTGGGTGACCATCTAATGGGTTAGGTCCAGCAACTCCTGTGGTGCCAATAGCCCATGTTGTTCCAAAAGATTTCAACGCACCTTGCGCCATAGCAATTGCAACTTCTTCACTGATTGCAGAGTATTCGGCAATGAGTGCGGGATCAACTCCCAAATGTGAACTCTTTATCTCATCCCGGTAGGCAGTTGTGCCACCAACAAAAACATCAGATGCCCCAGCGATCGTAACGATGGCAGAGCTAACAGCTCCTGCGGTTAAAGACTCTGCGGTACTAAGAGTTTCACCACGAGCACGTAAGTCATCAACTACTTGCGCTGCAAGGCTGATGATTTCGGCAGGTAGTGCCATGTGCTTGTTTTCCTAACTCTTAGTGAACGCTGATTTTACATAGTAAGCCCCAGTAACGATAGTCAAGGTCACGGCTATATGCATAAATCCATCGCGGAACCAGTAGAGCGAGGAGCTTAAAGGTAAGACATAGAAGCCAACTCCAAAGTTTTGCATCGTGGCCTTGATTTTGCCACCTTTGTTGGCAGGAATGACTCCTCGATTGAGAATCATCAAACGGAAAATCGTAATCCCAATCTCTCGAACCAAGATAACAACCGTGATCCACCATGGCATGCGCCCAAGAATTGATAGGGAAATCATGGCAGTACCGATCATTACTTTGTCTGCAACTGGATCTAAAAACTTTCCAAACTCTGTAATGGTATTTCGGCTACGGGCTAATTTGCCGTCAAGAATATCGCTTAATCCAAGAATGAAAAAGACACACCAGGAAATGTATTGCCAAGTGGGATCATCACCACCATTTTTAAAAAGTGTGTAAGCACCAACTGGCACAAGCAATAACCGCATGACGGTTATAAAGTTAGGAGTAACAAATCCTGGCAACTTCATATTGGCTTTGCCACCAAATCAGCGCCCATGGAATCAATGACCACAGCATTAACATATTGGCCAGCCTTGAAATCTGTTCCAATAAAAGTAGTGCTTCCATCAACTTCTGGACCTTGGTGGGCAGCGCGCCCTTCTTGGAGTTCAGCATCTTCGATCAACACTCGAACAGTCTCGCCAATGCGAGCTTGTGCACGCAATGAGACCATTTCATCGGCTAGGGAAGAAAGTGTTTCCACACGCTGGGCTATTACTTCTTGATCAATCTTGCCATCAATCTTTAACGCTTCGGTGTTATCTTCATCAGAATATCCAAAAATTCCCACAGCATCTAACTTCGCTTCAGTTATAAAGCTTGCTAACTCATCAAAATCTTCCTGCGTCTCACCTGGGAATCCAACAATAAAGTTGGAGCGAATTCCCGCCTCTGGTGATAACACGCGGATTTGATTGATTAAATGTAGAAACTTTTCATTATCGCCAAAGCGACGCATGCGTCGTAGTACTGAGGGTGAAGAGTGCTGAAAAGATAGATCAAAATAAGGAACTGTCTTTGGCGTTGCAATCATCGCTTGAATCAAAGTTGGTCGCATCTCTGCGGGCTGTAGGTATGAAAGTCGGACTCGCTCAACACCTTCGATAGCTGCAATCTCAGGCAGTATCTTCTCCATCAACTGAAGATCACCTAAATCTTTTCCATAGGAGGTTGTATTTTCACTGACCAAGAAGAGTTCGCTAACACCATTGGCCACTAACCAGCGTGCCTCATCCAAGATCTCATGGGGACGGCGTGAAATAAATGAACCTCTAAAATATGGAATCGCACAGAACGAACAACGCCGATCACAGCCTGATGCAATTTTAAGTGGAGCCCACGGTGCATCACCTAAGCGCTTACGGGAAAATTCGGTGCTTTCGCGAGTTTCGGCGCGATCGGCAGGAGCAATAGGAAGGAGAGCTCGACGATCACGTGGAATATGAGGCGTATGTGAATTACCTGCAACGATTGATTGTAACCTTGCTGAAATATCTTGATAGTCATCAAAACTTAAAATCGCATCAGTATCAGGTAATGCTTCTGCTAATTCATTGCCGTAACGCTCAGCCATGCAGCCAACCGCAACTACTGCGCGCGTCTGGCCATGTCCTTTGAGTGAGTTTGCCTCAAGTAGAGCGTCAATTGAATCTTTTTTAGCTGACTCAATAAAGCCACATGTATTTACTAAGGCAACTTCAGCTGATTCAACATCATCAACTAAGGTCCAACCATCAGCTGCTAAACGACCAGCCAACTCCTCTGAATCAACTTCATTTCGAGAGCACCCTAAAGTGACAACTGCTACGGTGCGCTTCATTTGGCAAATCTTAGCGGGTTATGAATCGACTCCGTACGACACGCTAACTACCTCACCATCTATGCCAATGGCCTCAATTTTCTTGCCATTTACTTTCAGATCTACTCCTCCAGCATTACCAACTTTGAGATTGAGTTGTGAATCTGAGGAAAATGTCTTAACTGCCCCTCTCGATATTTGACCACTAAAGAGAGTTCTTCCAGCAGCATCAGAAACAAAGAGCCACGACTTATCACGGGAGGCATTGATGACTACCTCAACACCGGTTCCAGTCGAGAAAGTATTTTGAGGCGATGGATTTGCTGATGGGGATTCAGCCTGAGTTTCTGAAGCGGATGGTGTTGCACTTGCCGACGGCTTAGCACTTACTACATCGCTAGAAGTCGTATTTGAAATTATGACTTGGGCAACACCAACTACAAAAAGCGAAACCACAGAAATCATCACTAGCACTTTCCAAGAAATTTTGCGAGATTCTTGAGGCGGGCGCATAACACTATTTTCAACAAGCAAATCTTTCATAGAACGAACTTCACCGCCCTGTTCTTCTTCATAAAGACGGATGAACTCTTTTTGATTTGCTTTTAAAGTTGTGGCGATGTTTCGGACGTGGCCACGTGCATAAGTTTCGCCACCGCAATGCTCAAAATTATCTTTTTCAATCTCGCTCAAAACACTCGTGCGAATATTTGTTTTGGCAGCCAAATCTTCAAGTGAAAGGCCCGCGCCTTTACGCGCCTTAGCAATCAAAGATCCTAGCGACATCGTGGTTTGTCCTTAAGGGGAAATACTTCTGCCGATGAGAGGGCAAGTCTAGAACTAGGGCGTCCCCCGTGGCTATAGGGGAGCATGAGAATAGAGGGTGAAATGTGGGCTAACACCCAGCAATGATTAGCTTTAGTAATTCCGCAACGTCGCAATGACGGAATCTAGTTCATCCGGTTTCACCAGAACAGTTCGGGCCTTGGATCCTTCAGATGGTCCAACAATTCCACGAGACTCCATTAGATCCATCAAACGCCCAGCTTTAGCAAAACCAACGCGTAGCTTTCTTTGCAACATAGATGTTGAACCAAACTGTGTTCCAACAACTAATTCAACTGCTTGTAACAAAATATCTAAATCATCGCCGATTTCTTTATCAACCATCTTGGGATGTGATTGAACTGCAGTTACGTCATCGCGATAGCGCGGTTTTAACTGCTTCTTCACATGTGTTGTGACCGCTTCAATTTCGCGCTCTGACACATAAGCACCTTGAATACGAACCGCACGACTAGTACCCATTGGAATAAAGAGAGCATCCCCCTGTCCAACAAGTTTTTCAGCACCTGGGCTATCTAAAATAACTCTGCTATCTGCTAAAGAACTCGTGGCAAATGAGAGTCTGGAAGGAACATTTGCTTTAATCAGACCCGTAACAACATCCACGGAAGGACGCTGCGTTGCAAGCACTAAGTGAATACCAGCAGATCTAGCCAACTGCGTAATACGCACAACAGATTCTTCAACTTCCTTTGCTGCCACAATCATTAAATCTGCAAGCTCATCAATGATTACAAGTAAGTATGGATAAGGCTCAACGGTTCGATCACTTCCGGGAGGCACTATTACCTTACCGGCACGAACGGCCTTATTGAAATCATCTATATGTCTAAAACCAAATGTTGAAAGGTCTTCATAGCGCAAATCCATCTCGCGTACTACCCAGGTAAGTGCATCAGCTGCCTTTTTGGGGTTAGTAATAATCGGTGTAATTAAATGTGGAATACCTTCATAGGCAGTTAATTCAACGCGCTTCGGATCGATTAGGACTAAGCGAACTTCATCTGGTGTAGCACGAACTAAAATTGAAGTAATCATGGCGTTAATCATTGAAGATTTACCAGCACCGGTTGCACCTGCAACTAAAAGGTGAGGCATTTTTGCAAGGTTTGCACACACAAAATTGCCTTCAACATCTTTTCCTAGCGCAACCAACATAGGGTGGTGATCTTGACCGGCAACAGATGAGCGCAAAACATCACCTAAGGCAACGATTTCACGATCAGCATTTGGGATTTCAATTCCTACGGCAGATTTGCCTGGAATTGGCGAAAGAATTCGCACATCACCACTGGCAACGGCATAAGAAATATTCTTAGCAAGGGCGGTAATGCGCTCAACTTTGACTGCATTTCCCAGTTCAACTTCATAGCGCGTAACCGTTGGCCCACGCATAAAGCCAGTTACTTGGGCATCAATTTCAAATTGCGCAAAGACTTCGGTCAGCGCAGCGACTACTAAATCATTAGCTTTGCTCTTTGCTTTTGCAGCAGGGCCGGTGCGCAGCAAATCGGCTGGAGGTAACTCATATGTTGAATCAGGGGTGAGTAAGAGTTGTTCGGGTCGCTTAGTAGCAGTTTCTGCAGTTACGACAGGGGTACTAGGTATTGGAACTGTGAACTCTTCATCAAAGCTTTCTTCATCTAACTCCTCGTCATCTTCTACTGGCTCGTTCCAGGCAGCAACGATAGGTGTTTCAAAAGGTGGGGTATCTGTGATTTCGAAATCTTCAACCTTGATGGGTCTTTCAGCTCGCTTGGACCATAACCAACTAGCACTGGATGTAAAGCGATCAAGAACTTGTGAAACTGGTGTTGCTGTTACAACAAGTAAGCCAAAGATAAACACAAGAACTAAGACTGGATAGGTCAGAACCGAAGTCATCAGTGAAACTAATGGAGTAGTTACTGCGTAACCAATCCAGCCACCACCTTCGCGCATTGCGGTTGCGCCTGTACCAAAGGAGCCATTAAGTAAGTGTGAAATACCAGTTGATGAAAGCAGTAGCGCCAAAGTGCCTACGACTACTCGACCAAGAGCAGCCTTGTCCTCTGGGGTTCTAAATAGCTTAAAGGCAAAATAAATCAAAATAATGGGTGTGGCAAAACCGATGCGACCAAAGCCTCCATAAACAAAGGCATAGACCGCACGACCAACAATGTTGTTGGCATGAAACCATGTTCCTGCTGTGGCAACGAGAGCGAGAATAAGAATAAGAAAAGCAACTCCATCGCGTTGGTGTGCTGGATCTAAATCACGAGCACCACGAGCAATAAAGCGAACTGAATTACCAAGAATTTTTGCGATGAATCGCCAGATTGCGCCTAAGCCTCTTCCGAGCGCGCCGCCTACTGCGCCGCTTTTGGATTTAGATTTTTTCTTAGCCACACTCCCCATCGTAAAGGATGAGTAATTTCTTAACGCCTAGGCGCGCCGCTCTTAAACTTCAATAACAACGGGGACAATCATCGGCTTTCGGCGATGTTCTCCCCCAACCCATCCGCCAACGGTCTTTCGGACAATCTGCGAAAGCTGATGTGTTCCATTAATTCCTTCGGCAACTGCAGCAGCCAATGCCTTCTCAATCTTTAATTTCACATCATCAAAGAGCGCCATATCTTCATTGAAACCACGTGCATGGATATCGGGCCCAGCAACGATCTTTCCGCTTTGTGAATCAATGACCACAATGACGGAAATGAATCCCTCTTCACCAAGAATGCGACGATCCTTCAGTGATGCTTCAGTAATGTCACCAATACTTTGTCCATCGACATAAACAAATCCGCATGGCACAGCGCCAACAACTTGTGCTTCATGATCGATTAAATCAACAACAACGCCATTTTCAATGATCAATGCATTTGATCGTGGAAGCCCAGCTTGAATAGCAAGCTCTGCATTTGCCTTCATATGGCGCCATTCACCGTGGATGGGCATGACATAGCGGGGCTTAACAATGTTGTAGCAGTAGAGAAGTTCACCTGCAGCTGCATGTCCTGAAACATGGACCATTGCATTAGCTTTGTGAACAACCTTGGCACCAAAGCGAGTTAACTCATTAATGACTCTAAAGACTGAGTTCTCATTTCCGGGAATCAAGGAGGAAGCCAAAATAACTGTGTCACCCTCGCCCACACGAATCTGGTGGTCCCCATTTGCCATGCGCGATAGCGCTGCCATCGGTTCACCTTGTGAACCTGTACAAATTAAAACAACATTGTCATCAAAGGAGTCCAGATCCTTTGCATCCATAACGATTCCAGGCGGAATAGTTAAGTAACCCATATCTTGCGCAATCTTCATATTGCGAACCATGGAGCGTCCAATAAAGATAACTTTCCTGTTGTGTATTACCGCTGTATCGATTACCTGTTGAACGCGGTGCACATGGGATGAAAATGAAGCAACAATTACTCGGCGCTTAGTTGAACCGATAACGCGATTAAGTGCGGGCATAATTTCGCGCTCTGAAGGTGTAAAGCCTGGAATGTCAGCATTGGTTGAATCAACCATAAATAGATCAACGCCTTCTTCACCCAAACGAGCAAAAGTGCGCAGATCTGTAATACGACCATCGAGTGGAAGTTGATCCATCTTAAAATCACCAGTTGCTAGAACTCGGCCCGCATCTGTGTTGATAACCACTGCTAGCGCATCTGGAATCGAGTGGTTTACGGCAACAAACTCAAGTTCAAATGGTCCAACATCTTCATGTCCACCTTCACGAACTTCGCGTGTGAGCGGAGTGATTCTGTGCTCTTTAAGCTTTGCTGTGACAAGGGCCAGCGTGAGGGCTGATCCATAGATCGCAATGTCTCCACGCTCGCGCAGTAAATAAGGGACCGCGCCGATATGGTCCTCGTGACCATGTGTTAGAAACATTCCAACAACATCATCTAAGCGATCACGAATATATGAGAAATCGGGAAGAATTAAATCGATTCCCGGCTGCGTATCTTCAGGAAATAGAACACCACAATCAACAATTAATAGCTTTCCTTTAGTTTCAAATACGGTCATGTTTCGACCGATTTCACCTAAGCCGCCCAAAGCGACAATGCGCAATCCCCCTTTTACTAAAGCTGAGGGTAATCCGAGATCTGGGTGAGGATGATTCATTATTTAAGTACTACGCCACCTGCGCGTAGGTCGTCACGCAACTGCGCAACTTGCGCATCTGTTGCATCGACTAGAGGAAGACGGGTATATCCACCAGGTAGACCCATTAATGTCAGTGCGGCTTTTGTCATGATGGCACCTTGTGTGCGGAATGTTCCAGTAAGTACTGGAAGTAATTGCTGATGAATTTCTAGTGCACGGGCAGGATTTCCTGCAAACCAAGCATTGAGCATTTCTTTTAGCTCTGATCCAACTGTGTGACCACACACTGAAACAAAACCAACTGCTCCCACTGATAGAAGTGGCAAATTGAGGATGTCATCACCTGAATACACAGGGATTCCACAACGCTTGATTACCCAAGAGGTTGCTGCAACATTTCCTTTAGCATCCTTGAGCGCAACAATTGAAGGGTGTTCGAAGAGTTCAACGATTGTGTCCGACTCAATCTCTACTCCCGTGCGACCAGGAATGTCATAGAGCATCATTGGTAAACCAGTTGCGTTGGCCATTGCCAAAAAGTGAGCCTTGATCCCAGCTTGTGGTGGCTTATTGTAATAAGGAGTAACTACCAAAATTCCATCTGCGCCTGCTGCTTCGCTGCGCTTGGCTTGGTTGATTGAATAATCAGTTTCATTATCACCAGCACCAGAAACAACCTTGATGTTTGCTCCGACTACACGCTTAACAACCTTGATGATCTCCTCTTTTTCAGAGGATTTAGTCGTAGGAGCTTCACCTGTTGTGCCATTGACAACTATTCCATCGTGACCTGTTTTAACGAGATGATCAGCGATTTTTTCAACGCCATCCCAATCAATAGAGCCATCTTTTTTAAATGGCGTGACCATTGCGGTCAACATGCGGCCAAATGGCGCTGGCGTACTCATGCGGTAACTCTACCCGTTTTATGGGGCGATGCGACCAGACTTTTCGAAGGCCCCGTATGTAAGCGGCATTAATTTAGCGAATTCGGCTTCCATTTTCTCAGCCACCATCTCAATTTCGCGTTGCGGATAGCTTGGAAAGTGTGAGCCCTCACGGGATGTACGAAGGGATAAAAAGTTCATTAGTGCACGGGCATTCATAGATACATACATAGATGAATATGTGGCCACGGGTAAAACAGCACGCGCAACTTCGCGAGCAACGCCGGCATCTAACATCTTTTGATAACTATCGTAGGCAACTACGTAAGCAGCCTTCATTGAATTAACAGTAATTTCAAATTGCTCAGTTGTGCCATCTTCAAATGTGTAGGCACCAGTCTTGCCAACTTGAATGAGTTTGCGTTCCTTAGATGGAATATAGAAAACAGGTTTTAATTCGCGGTAACGGCCACTCTCTTCATTGTATGAAGCGATGCGATGGCGCATGAATTCACGGAAAACAAAAATTGGGGCAGAGATGAAGAAAGTCATTGATGTATGTTCAAAAGGTGAACCATGGCGCTCACGTGCGAGGTAGTTAATTAAGCCGGCAGAGCGAGCTGGGTCTTCACCAATCTCTTCCATTGATTGCTCACCAGCAGTTGAAACACGTGCTGCCCAGATTACATCAGCATCACTTGCACTGGCTTTTACTAATTCAACGGTTACATCGTCTCTAAATATGATTTCCTCAGGCATCCCCACACCCTATAAGGGGCCGGGTTTGAGTCTTTGGATATCTACGGCAGAATGTCTGCGTGTCCAGAATCGAATCCACCACATTTCGCGACTCTCTGAGCGTTTCCATCACAGTTGGGGCATATGGAACCGCTTTCGGAGCTGCTGCGGTTGCAAATGGCTTTTCACTTCTGCAAACGTGCTTGTTATCACTTCTCACATTTTCTGGTGCATCACAGTTTGCAGTTATCGGAGTTCTCGGTGCTGGGGGCGGTGCGATAAGTGGAATTGCAACAGCATCTCTGCTTGGAATGCGAAATGGTTTGTATGGCGTGATTATGGCGCCTACATTGAAAGTTAAGGGATTCAAGCGAATTGTCGCCGCCCAAATAACAATTGACGAATCAACTGCAGTTGCATTAGGTCAAGAAGTTCTCGGAGAAAAAGCCATGCGCCAAGGTTTTTGGTTCACTGGTTTTGGTGTCTTTCTATTCTGGAATCTGTTCACATTGGCCGGAGCCCTTGGCGCGCAAGCCATGGGAGATATTCGTGCATGGGGTCTTGATTCTGCGGTACCAGCAGCGTTCTTAGGTCTTGTGTGGCCACGCTTGAAAACTAATCGTGATCGTATCCTTGCAATCGGCTGTGTGCTCTTTGCTCTTGCGATGACGCCTATTTTGCCGGCAGGGCTCCCGATCATTGCAACAGCATTTATTGCCATAGTAGCTGGGCTGCGCAAATGAACTCATTTTGGATAGCAACGATAGGGACGAGCGTTATTGCTTTTGCTCTCAAATACGCTGGCCATAATGTGCCAGAGAGAATTTTTGCCCATCCTAAAGTTCAATCTATTAACGCTTTGATTCCTATTGCACTACTGAGCGCGCTAGTTGCCGTGCAAACCTTCACCGAAAAATCACAACTCATGATTGATCATCGATTAGCAGGCGTATCGGCTGCCGTTATAGCCCTTATTCTGAAAGCGCCATTTCCCGTTGTAGTACTAAGTGCAGCTCTTACATCAGCTGCAATCTATAACTGGTTCTAGATAATTTTGAGAGCTTGAAGCTTTGCCTTCAAGTCATTATCTGAAGGCTCAGTTAAGTGAGTGCCGTCAGAGAAAACAATGACTGGGATTGACCGCATCCCGCCGTTAATTTTAAGAACCATTTCTTCTGCTGCAGAGTCAGATTCAATATCCAGCAATGTGTACTCCACATTGAGCTGATCCAGCAAACGCTTTGAACGACGGCAATCTCCGCACCATTCTCCGCTATACATCGTGATTTGATCTTTTGACATGTGGTTTTCCCTTTACATGAACTTGTCTAGGCCATATGTGAGGCCTGGATGTGAAACTACATTTCTAATACCAAGGATAACTCCTGGCATAAATCCTGCTCGATCATATGAATCGTGACGAATCGTTAACGTCTCACCTAATCCCCCAAAAATTACTTCTTGGTGTGCAACTAATCCTCGCGCTCGTACTGAGTGCACTGGAATATCTCCCACTTTTGAACCGCGAGCACCATCGAGCGCGGTTGTTGTAGCATCAGGTTGCATACCAAGTCCTGCTTCTTTGCGGGCTTTGCTCATGAGTTCTGCTGTTCGAGATGCCGTGCCACTTGGTGCATCTACTTTAAGTGGATGATGGAGTTCAATAATTTCAGCCGATTCAAAATAACGTGCTGCTTTTTCAGCAAATTGCATCATAAGGACTGCGCCAATAGCAAAGTTAGGCGCAATCAAAACACCAACCGAAGGATTTGCAGCCAGCCAACCTTTAACTTTCCCAAGTTTGGCATCATCAAAGCCAGATGTGCCGACTACAACGTTTATTCCAGCATCAATAAGAAATTCCAGATTTGTCATGATGCTATCTGGAGTAGTGAAATCAACAACTACTTTTGCACCAGAATCCTTTAATTGATCAAGTGAATCGCCAAAATCTAGGGCTGCAACAAGTGCTAAACCTTCGGCAGCTTCAACGGCCTTAACGACTTCGGCGCCCATGCGTCCTTTAGCTCCAAGGACTGCAACGTTTATCATTTCAACACCTTTTCAAATTTCGACGTGTTCTTAAACGGACCCACAAGTGCAAGCGTAGGTGTTTTAGTCAAAAAGGCGCTAGCAATTTCGCGAATGTCCTGCTCATTTACGCGTGAGATTGATTTCAAAATATCGTCAAAACCCGTAACTTGGCCATAAACAATCTCATTCTTACCAATTCTAAACATGCGCGAGCCTGAGTCTTCTTGGCTCAAAACAAGTGAGCCGCGAACGGCGCCCTTAGCCCTTTCAATCTCTTCATGCGTCATTCCATTACCGACAACATCGGCTAGGACTTCGCGAATAATCTCCACAACTTCAATAGCTTTTGCTGGATTACAACCTGCATAAAAACCAATTTGGCCACTTCCTGCATATTGCTGGGCATATGCATAGACAGAGTAAGCAAGACCCCGCTTTTCACGAATCTCTTGGAATAAACGTGATGACATTCCGCCACCGAGTGCAGAAGCTAAGACACCCATTGCAAAGCGGCGATCATCATGTCGGGCAACACCCTCCATGCCATAAAACATATGTGCTTGTTCAGTCTTGCGCGAGATTAACCCAACGCTCTGTTGCTTAACTTTCTTATCTTGTGCATTTGAGCGAAGCACAGGAGCACCCATGACATCAAGAAAACCATCAACAGAAAGAGCTGCTTCAACCATTGCAACTACCTTTTTGTGTTTGATATTTCCAGCAACTGCCACAACAAGATCTTGTGGTAAATAACGCTTCTTATAATAGTTATTGACTGTACTGCGAGACATGCCCTTAATTGAGGCAACGGTTCCCAAAATTGGACGCCCTAATGGAGTGTCTCCGTAGTAAGTCTCGGCATAGAGATCATGGACTAAATCACTTGGATCATCATCGCGCATCGCGATCTCTTCAAGAACAACCTTGCGTTCAGCATCAACATCGAGGGCCGAGACAACTGAAGATGTAATCAAATCTGAAATCACATCAATTGCCATAGGCAAATCAGTATCAATCACACGTGCATAGAAGCAGGTGTATTCCTTTGAGGTAAAGGCATTCATCTCGCCACCGACTGATTCAATCGATGATGAGATTTCAAGTGCTGTGCGTCGAGCAGTTCCCTTAAAGAGTAAATGCTCTAGAAAGTGAGAAGCCCCAGCAGTTGCCGGGGATTCATCACGAGATCCAACATTTACCCAGATACCAATTGCGGCACTGCGCACCGAAGAAACTTCTTCAGTGACGATGCGCAGACCGCTAGGTAAAACTGAACGACGTACGCTCATTTATTCAGCAGAACCAGTTGTTCCATCTTCAAGAACTGGAACCAAAGACAACTTGCCCTTTGGATCAATCTCGCCGATTTCAACCTGAATCTTGTCGCCAACCTTCATGACTTCTTCTAAGTTTTCAATGCGCTTTCCGCCATGCATCTTGCGAATCTGCGATACGTGGAGCAAGCCATCTTTACCTGGCATCAAAGAGATGAAAGCACCAAATGCTGCAAGCTTTACAACGGTACCGAGGTAGCGCTCTCCAACTTCTGGCATCTGTGGGTTAGCAATTGCATTTATTTGAGCACGTGCAGCTTCAGCTGATGGACCATCAACTGCACCGATATAAATTGTGCCGTCATCTTCAATTGAGATATCTGCGCCAGTTTCATCTTGGATCTGGTTAATAATCTTGCCCTTAGGTCCGATTACTGCACCAATCTGATCTACTGGAATCTTCACAGAGATAATGCGTGGAGCAAATGGACTCATCTCATCTGGGCCATCAATTGCCTCATTCATTACATCTAAAATCGCAAGACGCGCTTCCTTAGCTTGGTGCAATGCACCAGCTAGAACTGAAGCAGGAATTCCATCAAGCTTTGTATCTAGCTGCAAGGCTGTAACGAAGTCCTTTGTTCCAGCGACTTTAAAGTCCATATCGCCAAATGCATCTTCTGCACCAAGGATGTCTGTAAGTGCTACGTACTCGACCTTGCCATCGACAGTGTCAGAGATAAGACCCATTGCAATACCTGCAACCGGTGCGCGTAATGGAACACCTGCGTTATAAAGGGCAAGAGTTGATGCACAAACAGATCCCATAGATGTTGATCCATTTGAACCAAGTGCTTCAGAGACCTGACGGATTGCGTAAGGGAACTCCTCGCGAGTTGGAAGTACTGGAATCAAAGCACGCTCAGCAAGTGCACCGTGGCCGATTTCGCGGCGCTTAGGTGTACCAACACGACCAGTCTCACCAGTTGAATATGGTGGGAAGTTGTAGTTGTGCATATAACGCTTATGGTTTTCAGGGTTCAACGTATCTAGCTGTTGTTCCATCTTGAGCATGTTAAGCGTTGTGATTCCAAGAATCTGCGTCTCTCCACGTTCAAAGATCGCTGAACCATGAACACGAGGAATTACTTCAACCTCTGCAGATAGTGCACGAATATCGCGCAATCCACGTCCATCGATACGGATCTTGTCACGCAAAACGCGCTGGCGAACTAGCTTCTTAGTTAATGAACGAAACGCTGCAGGAACTTCCTTTTCGCGGCCTTCAAAAGCTGCTGAAACTGATTCCTTGGTTGATGCAGAAATCTGATCAATTGTTGTTTCGCGCTCTTGCTTTCCAGCAATTGTTAGCGCCTTAGCAAGATCTTTTCCGGCTGCCTTTTCAACAGCTGAAAATACATCATCTTGATAATCAAGGAAGACAGGAAACTGTGCAGTTGGCTTTGCGGCCACCTTTGCAAGCTTTGACTGTGCTTCGCAGAGAATTTTGATGAATGGCTTTGCAGCATCTAGACCTTGTGCAACAACTTCCTCATTAGGAGTTGGTGCTCCGCCTGCAATGAGCTCGATTGTCTTTGTTGTTGCTTCTGCTTCAACCATCATGATTGCAACATCGCCATCATCGCTAATGCGACCAGCAACTACCATATCAAAGACTGCATTTGCAACCTGTGAATGATTAGGGAATGCAACCCACTGTCCATCAATCAAAGCAACGCGAACGCCACCGATTGGACCAGAGAAAGGCAAACCTGCAAGTTGTGTTGACATTGAAGCGGCATTGATTGCGATCACGTCATACATGTGGTCTGGATCAAGTGCCATTACTGTCACAACGATTTGAACTTCATTACGAAGTCCCTTAACAAATGATGGACGCAATGGACGGTCGATTAAACGACACGTAAGAATTGCATCTTCTGACGGACGGCCTTCACGACGGAAGAATGATCCTGGAATACGACCAACTGCATACATCTTCTCTTCAACATCAACTGTTAAAGGAAAGAAATCAAATTGATCTTTAGGAGTCTTTGATGCAGTTGTAGCCGAGAGGATCATTGTTTGATCATCTAGAAATACTGCTGCTGCTCCTGCTGCTTGGCGCGCTAGGCGACCTGTTTCAAAACGAATCTCTCGCTTTCCAAATTTTCCGTTATCAATAACTGCAACGGCTGACTGAACCTCTTGACCCTCCATGGGTCCTCCTTTATTACTATGGACGCGACTCATTGCAAGTCACATCATGGTTACTACCCACTTAAAGGAGAAATGAATCTTCGATCGAAGTTCACGCACATTATTTTGTGCGGAAACCACTACCGAGGACCATTTACCTTGAAGTGGTGTAGGTACTACTTAATTAGCGGCGAATACCGAGTTTCTCGATAATCACGCGGTAACGGTTGATATCTGTCTTAGCAAGATATTGAAGAATGCGACGACGACGACCAACTAGCAACAACAGACCACGACGGTTGTGGTGATCATGTGGGTTGGTTTTTAAATGTAATGTAATTTCTTCAATACGCTTCGATAGCAAAGCGACCTGAGTTTCAGGACTTCCCGTGTCAGTAGGAGTAGATCCGAACTGCGCGACAATTTGCTTCGTTACTTCTGGTGTTAGTGCCATTCTTTAGTACTCCTTGGTTTCTGATCACGAGGGCTTTCGGTTTGCCTCACGAAAGCTCGCTTTCTCGTTGGACTGGGCAAGATTACCAGCGGGGGCGAATAACGTGAAATCCTGAGCCTAAAGCTCGGTTAATTCACGGGCTTTAGCGCAGTCTTTTGCCATCTGATCAAGCAAGGGTTGAAGTCCATCAAATTTTAAAGTTTCACGCAATCGCCAACCAAATTCAATTGTTGCCCGCTGTGAGTAGAGTTCTAAACCAACTTGATCAATGGCATATGCCTCAACTTGGCGGCCTCGAATGCCATCAAAAGTTGGATTAGTACCAATTGAAATTGCGGCTGGCCATCTATCAATGCCAACAGTTAACCATCCCGCATACACGCCATCGGCTGGAATTGTTTGATGTTCTAGATCTCCCAAGTTTGCAGTTGGGTAGCCAATCTCACGACCACGCTTTTCACCATGAACCACGATGCCATCTAAACGGTGAGGTCTAGTTAAAAGTGTGCGCGCAAGTTCAACATTTCCTTCAACAATTAATTTGCGGATCCGAGTAGATGAAACAACTTCTCCCTCAGAAGGCTCTAGATCTAGAACGATTGTTTCAAACTGGGAATGTGCTTTGAGCGAATCAACATTTCCTGCAGCCTTTGATCCATACGTGAAGTTCTTTCCCACTACAACTGTGGTGGCACCTAGCTGGTCTACCAGAACCTTATTCACAAAATCCTCTGGTGACATAGCTGCAAATTCAGGGGTAAATTTCATTACGGCAACTTGATCGGCGTTGTGAATCTTGAGTAGCTCAATCCGATCAGTCAAAATAGTCAGCAAAGTTGGAGCTCGATCAGGTGCAAAAACAGTTGTTGGATGTGGATCAAAGGTCAGCGCAATAATCTTTTCATCACCAGCAATCTTTTTAGCTCGGTTGAGTACTTCTTGATGGCCCGTATGGACACCATCGAAGACTCCAATGACTACAACGCTCATGTTCCTATTGTCTCAGACCTAGTTAGCTGCCGCGAATACGGCGATGGGCTTAGCTAATCCATCCTTGTTGCACAGCAATGCAATGAGATCTTGACCAGAAATTGCAGCATAGATGGCCTCATCTGGATTTGGGCTCAGTGGGCGTCCAAAGGAAAGTTCATTAACTTCCTCAAGTGCAAGCTCACGTGCGCTAAATGTTGTTCGTGCGACATCTACTAATTCAAGGGTTGAAAACTCCCCCGCCTTAAGGGATGTAAGAGAGATGGCCTTGTCTAAACCAAAACTGGCAACTTGCGTGCGGCGCAATGCATTCAAGTGTCCGCCTACTGCAAGTGCATCTCCACAATCTCGGGCAATGGCGCGGATAAATGTGCCGGCAGAGCACGTCACTTCAATATCTACTTCAATCGCATTTTCAATTCGGCGTATTTCTTTGATATTTAGTTGCGAGATAGTTACTTCGCGGGCAGCAAGTTCAACGCTTTCTCCTGCTCGCACGCGATCATATGCGCGCTCACCATCGACCTTAACGGCAGATACTGAACTTGGGCGTTGCATAATTGTTCCACGCATCTTTGCCATCTCTGCTTCTATTTGCACATCAGTAATTGCTGAGACATCACCACGTGAAATCACTTCACCCTCAACATCATCTGTGACTGTTGCAGCACCTAAAACAATAGTTGCTTCATAAGTCTTGTCACCATTTGTGATGTATTGAAGCAAGCGTGTTCCATTGTTGAACCCTAAAACCAAAATGCCAGTGGCCATTGGATCAAGAGTTCCTGCATGGCCCACTTTGCGTGTGCCAAGTGCACGCCGTGCAACAGCCACAACATCATGACTTGTCATACCTGGTTCTTTATCTACAACCAGAAATCCGTGCTCGATGATTACTCCTCGTCAATAACGCGAGGGGCTTTATATGGATCTTCTCCCCCGGCATATGTTGCGTTGGCTCGAAGGGCGGCAACTTCAGCGTCTAACTCATGTACTTTTGAAAGCAATGAATCAAGTGCTTTGGCACTTTCTGGTAATCCATCTTCAAAGAAGGCAAGTGTTGGCGTGATACGCAAACCTAGTTCACGCCCCAACGCTGATCTGATTGCGCCATTAGCACTCTCTAGCGCCGCAGTTGTTGCTGCGCGTTGGTCGATATCACCTAGCACGGTATAGAAGACCGATGCTTGTTGTAGATCTCCAGTTACACGGGCATCAGTAACTGTGACGAAGCCAAGACGTGGATCTTTGATCTTTGTCTCAAGCAACTGCGCCACAATCACTTTGATACGGTCTGCAACCTTTTGGCTGCGGTGTGATGCTGCCATTGTTATACCCGCTTTTTCTCGCGCATCTCAAAGACCTGAATGGTGTCGCCAATTTGAAGATCCTTCATATTGCCAAGACCAATTCCGCACTCGAAGCCTTCTTTGACTTCAGTTGCATCATCTTTAAAGCGCTTGAGTGAATCGATTGTAAGGTTATCGAGAATGAGGGTTTCACCACGCAAAATACGTGCCTTTGCATTACGACGGATAGCTCCATCCTTAACAAGTGAACCAGCGATGTTTCCAGCCTTAGAAGATTTGAAGATCTCACGAACTTCAGCATTACCAGTGATTACCTCTTCATAGATTGGCTTGAGCAGACCCTTAAGTGAGAGCTCAATCTCTTCAATTGCTTGATAGATAACTGAATAGAAGCGAACTTCAACACCTTCTTGATCAGCAAAGATTGCAGTTTGTGGCTCTGGCTTAACGTTAAAGCCGATTACTACTGCAGTAGATGCAGATGCCAACGTAATATCGCTCTTAGTAATTGCACCAACACCACGGTGAATAACACGAAGATCAACTTCTGCGCCAACATCTAGCTGCATTAATGCCTCTTCTAGGGCTTCCACAGATCCACTTACGTCACCCTTAAGAATCAAATTAAGAGTAGTGATCTTGGACTGTTCCATGAAGTCTTCAAGTGAGACCTTCTTGCGTGCCTTAGCAAGTTGGGCGTTGCGCTCTGCAGCTTGACGCTTTTCAGCGATCTGACGAGCTGTTCGATCTTCATCGGCAACTAAGAATGTATCTCCAGCACTTGGAACAGATGTGAAACCAAGAACCTGAACTGGACGTGATGGACCAGCTGTTTCAACTGAATCACCATTCTCATCCAACATCGCACGAACGCGACCAAATGCACCGCCGGCAACAATTGGATCACCAATCTTAAGAGTTCCACGTTGAACAAGAACTGTAGTAACTGGGCCACGA
This sequence comes from uncultured Actinomycetes bacterium, assembly GCA_937888825.1. Taxonomy (GTDB): domain Bacteria; phylum Actinomycetota; class Actinomycetes; order Nanopelagicales; family Nanopelagicaceae; genus Planktophila. The sequence continues at coordinate 20,495 of CALBFE010000095.1, forward strand.
CCACGATCAAGGTGAGCTTCAATAGCAACACCACGAGCAGAATCATCTGCAACAGCGCGTAGATCAATAGCTGCATCAGCGGTGAGAAGAATTGACTCGATCAAATCTTGAACGCCTTGGCCCGATTTAGCAGAGACGTTTACGAAGATTGCTTCTCCGCCGTACTCTTCTGCAATCAAGTTGTACTCAGTTAACTGTTGACGGACCTTATCTGGGTTCGCACCCTCTTTATCCATCTTGTTAACGGCCACAACGATTGGAACATCAGCTGCTTGAGCGTGGTTTAACGCTTCAATTGTCTGAGGCATGATTCCATCATCTGCAGCAACAACGAGTACTGCAATGTCAGTTACCTTGGCACCACGAGCACGCATAGCTGTGAAAGCCTCGTGACCAGGTGTGTCAATAAATGTAATTGCACGATTAACACCATGATGATCATGGTGAATCTGATATGCACCAATGTGCTGCGTAATTCCGCCAGCTTCTGACTTCATTACTTCACTCTTACGAATTGCATCCAAAAGCGAAGTCTTACCGTGGTCAACGTGACCCATAACGGTTACAACTGGAGGACGAGCAACTAATGAATCAGGGTCAATATCACTGAGTTCATCAGTTAAATCAATATCAAAACCTTGTAGTAGTTCACGATCTTCATCTTCTGGGCTAACAATTTGAATGTCATATCCCAGTTGAACACCAAGAATTTCAAAAGTATCAGCATCAACAGATTGTGTTGCTGTGACCATCTCACCTAAGTGAAATAGTGCGGCAACTAAAGCTGCTGGATCTGCATTGATTTTGTCTGCAAAATCTGCCAATGAAGCACCACGACGCATACGAATAGGAGTCTTGCCATCACCGTGTGGAACAACTGCTCCACCAAGTTGCGGTGCCTGCATATTGTCGAATTCATCGCGCAATGCTTTTCTAGATTTAGATTTACGTCCAGATTTCTTGCTCGCATTTTTTCCAAATGCTCCGCCTGCACCGCCACGTTGTGGTGGGCGACCGCCACCTGGACGCTGTGGACCACCTGCTGGTGCTCCACCTGTATTTGATTTATATGGAGAAGCTGGTGCACCCGTTGAAGGAGCGCCAGTACGTGGAGGAAAACCAGCACCTGCTGGTGGACGAGAACCTGGTGGACGTGCAGCAAATCCTGGACGAACAGAACCTGGACGTGGTCCAGACATTCCAGGTCGTTGCGGTGCACCGCTTGGTCGTTGTGGTGGTCGTGGAGTCACGCCACCAGTTGAAAATGGATTATTGCCTGGACGTGGCGGGCGTGGAACTGCTCCACCAGTTGAAAATGGATTATTACCTGGGCGGGGTGCAGGTTTTGGAAGTTCAGATTTTTCTTCAGCAAAAACTTCGGCAGCATGTGTCTTTGCAGATTCTGCCTTTGCTGCTTCAACGCGTTCTTGCTGTGCTTTAAGTGCGTTGATATCAACGCCAAGTTCTGCAGCTAACTCTGCTGCTTGCTCAGCACTGACTTCACTCTTAGGTTTTGCAGCGGCTTTTTTAGCCGCAGCCTTTTTGACAGGCTTTTTTTCCTCTGCAGGTTTTGCATCGGGATACATTTCGATGAGCTTGCGCACAACTGGCGCTTCTACTGTCGATGATGCTGATCGGACGAATTCGCCCATTTCTTGGAGTTTTGCAAGGACGACCTTGCTCTCCATACCGAGTTGCTTTGCTAACTCGTGTACGCGGACCTTTGACACTTTTTCCCCTGTCTTGGCCCGCATGAAACTTCACATGCAAGCCCTAGTTGTACGACCTCATAGTTCTAACGAGCTCATTTGAGTTTCATATCTTTCTTATCCATTTCTTCGGTTCAAGCAATGCCCCATGGTATCGAACCCAAGGCCTCTTTACATAATGCCGCTAGGACTCAATCGGATTGTCTGGGTGAATATCGATTCGCCAGCCAGTTAAACGGGCCGCTAAGCGTGCATTTTGCCCATCCTTTCCAATGGCAAGTGAGAGTTGGTAATCAGGCACAACCACCTTGGCAGAGCGTCCAGCTAGATCTGTGATTTGCACGGATGCAACCTTGGCTGGTGCAAGTGAGTGTCCAACAAATGTTGCAGGATCTTCGGACCAATCCACAATATCGATTTTCTCTCCATGTAATTCCTCCATCACTGCGCGAGCACGTGCACCCATCGGTCCGATTAATGAACCTTTAGGACTAACACCTGCACGATGTGAGCGAACTGCAATCTTGGTACGATGACCTGCTTCACGCGCAACTGCCATGATTTCAACGATGCGATCATTAATTTCAGGAACTTCTAGTGCAAATAACTGTTTAACAAGTGCTGGGTGGCTGCGAGATAACATGATCTCTGGCCCTTTTAAACCTTGTTTTACTTCAACAACGAAACACTTAATTCGATCACCGTGGTTATAAACCTCACCTGGTACTTGTTCCTGTGGTGGAATTCGTCCTTCAAATCTACCCAGGTTCACAAGAATCATTTTTGGATCGCGTCCTTGCTGAACAACACCAGAAATAACATCTCCAACATTTGCTGTAAACTCTGCAACGATTGACGCATCATTTGTTTCACGCATCTTCATCTTGATTACCTGTCGGGCTGTTGATGTGGCAACGCGTGAGAAACCCAGAGGCATGTCTTGGTCATCACCGATTTTCTCCCCAATTTCATTGAACTGCGGAATCAATATCTGAATTTCACCTGATTCGCGATCTAGCACAGCATGGGCATGACGCTTGGCTTCATCAGTCTGGTTATAGGCAGTAAGAACGCCAACTTCAATAGCTTGAATTAACTGTTCTAGTGGAATGCCTTTTTCTTTGGTGAGCTCTATTAAGGCTGACATCTCAACATGCATTAGTTGTCATCCTTTCGATTAAATTCAATTTCAACTACCGCGCGCTTGATATCGGCAAAGGCGATCTCATGGTTTTTCATGCGCCCTTTGATGTTTTCAACTAACTGGGCATGCGTATCGTTAAATTCACCGAGTCTGGCAGTGACGACAGTTCCATCATTGAGCGTCATCTTGATCAGTCGAGTGAGGTTTTTAGTCCAGTGACGGGGCAATGTAAGTGGGCGATCAACGCCAGGTGAAGTAACTTCTAATGTAAATGGGTTATCCCCCAATGTCGCTTCATTGTCTAAAAGCTCTGAGATCACGCGCGAAACCGAAGTAACTTCATCCATGTTTAAAGGTTTTAATCCATCAACAACACAGATAAGCGTGCTGTGGTTACCAGCTTTTTGTATTTGAACTTCTTCTAAGAAAAATCCCGCGTTTTCAACAGCTGGGGTGAGAAGTTCGGTCAGTGAATCCTTGAGCGCCATGAGTATTACTGCTTTCTTATTAAGTTGTAGGAACAATTGTAACTAGAAAGATGCGAAAGTATCAATTCCTACCTTGAGGATTAAGGCCAGCGTAACAATCAGGAAAACCCTGCGGACCAGGGTTGAGCCACCCTTAATTGCTAATCGTGAACCAAAGATGGCACCCGTGACATTTGCTGCCCCTAAGATTAATCCGAGCTGCCAGATGATTGCGCCATTTAAACCAAAAATCATAATGGCTCCAACATTCGTTGAAATATTTACCACTTTAGCAATCGCAGAAGCTGTGATGAAGGCATATCCCAGAGATACCACCAAGATCAACATCAGGAATGAACCTGTGCCAGGTCCAAAGATTCCATCATAGAAACCGATGATTAATCCAGCTGCAATTGATATTTGGATTCGCCGCTTTGGTGCGTGGCGCAGTAACTCGATTTTTCCTAAATCTGGTTTAAGCCATGTGTATATGGCAACAACGATAAGTAGAACTAAAACTATTGGGCGCATAGATTGCGTAGGGATACGCGAAGCTAGAGATGCCCCAAAAGTAGAACCGATAAATGCTGGAACTGCCATAGCTGCAAGAACTCTTAGATCAGGCTTAATTTGTCTGCGATAAAGGGCCGCAGCCGTTGTAGTTCCAAAGACTGATCCCAATTTATTAGTTCCAAGAACTGTGACCGTATCTGCTTTGGGCAAACCAATGAGAAGTGCTGGCAGTTGAATTAATCCGCCGCCGCCTGCGATGGAATCAACAAATCCGGCGAGAAATGAGGCAGAGATTAAAAAGAGCCCAGTTGCAAGGGTTAAGTCAGCAAACACTTTTCTAGACTAGCAACTTGGCAATTATTGAAACTGCATCGGCAACTACAACTTCGCTCTTATCCCCGCTCTTGCGAACGCGAACTTCGACTTTGCCCTCAGCTAGCGCTTTACCAACCACCACAATTATTGGATTACCAATCAACTCAGCGTCTTTAAACTTCACACCCGCACTTGCATCACGGCGATCATCGAGCATGACAGAGATTCCTGCTGTTTCTAGCTTCTGACCAATTTCAAGGGCCGTATCAAATGGAAGATCTTCTTTACCTGTGGCAACGATATGCACTTTGGCTGGAGCAATTTCTGCTGGCCAATTAAGCCCAATCTCATCACTAGTCTGCTCAGCAATAGCTGCAACAGCGCGTGAAACACCGATTCCGTAGGAACCCATTGTGACTACTTGGGATTTACCGTTGTGATCTAAGACCGTAAGGCTCAATGCCTCTGCATACTTTCGACCAAGTTGGAAAATATGACCGATTTCAATTGCTCGATCAATAATGATTTCAGTGTTGCACTCAGGACAGCTATCTCCGGCGCGAACTTCAGCTGCCTCAACGTATGCATCAGGAGTGAAGTCACGGCCATTAACAACATAGCGTGCGTGATGATCCTTCTTATTTGCACCACTAATCCATGAAGTTCCTGGTGCTACACGAGGATCAGCTAGAACTTTAATTCCAGATTTTGCGGCATCCTGTGGTCCGATATATCCCTTAACAAGTGTTGGGTGTTGAGCAAAGTCAGCTTCTTCAAAGACTCGAAGCTCATGAACCCCACCGAGATTTTCTTGTAGGCGCTTCAAATCAACTTCACGATCACCCGGAACTAAAACTGCCAGCGGTTTACCATCGGCCATCAACATAATGTTTTTCAAAGTATCGGCAGCGGTATACTCCCCACCAAATTGAGCATTCATGAAATCAACAAGTGAATCAATAGTTGGAGTGTTTGGTGTATTCAAAACTTCAAGTGCTGGTGTTGCAGAGGCGTCACCTGCTGAAACTTTAGTAACCATAGCTTCAACATTTGCTGCAAAGCCGCACTTAGGGCAAAGAACGTATGTATCTTCTCCTGTTGAACATGGAGCTAAGAACTCTTCAGATTTAGATCCGCCCATGGCTCCAGAGACAGCTTTAACAATGTTGTATTTCATTCCCAAGCGATTAAAGCAACTGACATAGGCATGACGATGCTTTTGATAGGAAATCTCTAAACCTGCCTCATCAATATCAAATGAATAAGAATCCTTCATCACAAACTCACGCCCACGGATGATTCCGCTACGAGGGCGTGCCTCATCACGATACTTAGTTTGAATTTGATAGATAGAAAGCGGAAGATCTTTATAGGATGAATACTCACCTTTAACCATCAAGGTAAACATCTCTTCATGTGTTGGACCTAGTAAATAATCTGCGCCTTTACGATCTTGAAGGCGAAACAGGGATGGCCCGTACTCTTCCCAACGATTTGTTGCTTCATATGCCTCACGAGGCAAAAGTGCTGGGAAATGAACTTCTTGAAATCCTGCTTTATCCATCTCTTGTCGAATAACGTTTTCAACGTTGCGAAGAGTGATAACTCCAAGAGGTAACCAGGAGTAAATTCCAGCTGCAATTCGGCGAATATATCCCGCTCTTACTAATAAGCGATGGCTGGCAACTTCAGCATCTGCTGGGTCATCACGCAGCGTACGCAAAAAGAGCGTAGACATTTTTAGCATGGAAAGAGCCTATCGAACATCAACAGAGGGTTGCCCTGAAGCAACGCCAGCGGCTTCCATTTCTTCGGCTAATCGCATCGCTTCTTCAATTAAAGTTTCAACGATTTGGGCTTCCGGAACAGTTTTAATAACTTGGCCTTTAACAAATATCTGGCCCTTGCCATTTCCTGATGCAACTCCAAGATCTGCTTCGCGTGCCTCACCTGGGCCATTAACAACACAGCCCATCACAGCAACGCGCAAAGGAACTGTCATTCCCTGCAATCCTGCTTGAACCTTTTCTGCCAATGAATACACATCAACTTGGGCACGACCACAAGAAGGACAAGAAACAATTTCTAGTTTGCGTTGACGAAGATTGAGTGATTCTAGAATTGAAATTCCGACCTTCACTTCTTCAACTGGTGGGGCTGAAAGGGAAACACGAATTGTGTCGCCGATGCCTTCTGCTAGCAAAATTCCAAAAGCAGTTGCTGACTTAATTGTTCCTTGAAAAATTGGACCCGCTTCAGTCACACCTAAGTGCAATGGATAGTCACACTTTGCAGCAAGGATGCGATAAGCATTGACCATAGTTACAGGGTCATGGTGCTTAACGGAGATTTTAATATCTGAAAAACCATGCTCTTCAAATAAAGAAGCTTCCCATAGAGCTGATTCAGCTAAAGCTTCAGGTGTTGCTTTGCCATACTTTGCAAGAAGGCGTGGATCCAACGAACCAGCATTAACGCCAATACGAATTGGAATTCCAGCATCTCCTGCAGCTTTTGCAACTTCTTTTACTTTGTCATCAAATTGCTTGATGTTGCCAGGATTTACTCGAACTGCGGCGCAGCCGGCATCAATTGCCGCAAAAATATATTTAGGTTGAAAATGAATATCTGCAATGACAGGAATCTGGGACTTCTTAGCAATCTGTGCCAATGCATCAGCATCATCTTGACTTGGAACTGCCACGCGAACAATCTGACACCCGGAAGCGGTTAACTCTGCAATTTGCTGCAAAGTTGCATTCACATCTGCTGTAAGGGTTGTACACATTGATTGCACACTCACAGGAAAATCACTTCCAACGCCAACTTTGCCTACCATCATCTGGCGCGTCTTTCGGCGCGGGCTCAACGTTGGAGGTGGTGCGCTTGGGATTCCTAGATCAACCATGGGGCTATTGTGCCGTAAGAATGCAGGTTGTGCTAAAGATTAAGTACAACTGGATTAACGATGTCTGCAATTAGGAGTAGGACCGTAAGGGCTGCCAGAATTACGAAGACCACCATGGTTATTGGAGTCAGCAAAGTCACATCGATTGCTGCCGGACGTGCTCGGCCACGAAGGCGTGCAATAAATGCACGTATCTCATCAGCGATAGCAACTGCTATATGGCCACCATCTAGTGGCAATATCGGCAATAGATTAAATAAGCCAACGAAGATATTTAAACTAGCAATAATCAATATAAATGTTGATAGACGCTCAGTTATCGAAAGCGCATCACTACCAACTGCCTGCCCAGACACTCGTGCAACACCAACAACCCCGACCAAACCGTTGAGATCACGGGTTTCTCCACCAACAGTTTGTCCCCACAAGGCAGGAATCTTTGATGGAAGATTGATGAGTGACTTGACGCTTTGTACTAAGAAATCCTTGGTAACAATCGCTGAGTTCTTTACGGATGTAACAAGGCCAGAGCGCTTGATTCCGACATCATTAATGATTCCAAGTACAAAGCGCTCCGTGCCATCAATAGTTTCGAGCTTAGCCGAAGCAGTGATTGTCACTTGTTCTCCACCACGCTCAATCAATAAAGTCAAAGGAGCGCCATTGGAGTTACGGATTATTTGCACATCCTTGTACCAATTTTCAACTGGCTTGCCATTGATGGCTATAACTTCATCTCCTGCAAGGATGCCCGTAGATTGCGCAGCTGATCCCTTGACTACTTCATTAATTGTGGGAAGTAGTTGATTAGTACCCACGCCAGCAAATAGGACAAAGAGAAGAATGTAGCCAATAACAAAATGAAGGAAAGAACCAGCGCCAAGCACAATTAACTTATGTGAAGATTTTGCAGTATAGAAAGCACGTGACTCTTCACCTTCAGGCATTGCATCACCCGGAGTCATTCCTTCAATCTTGCAATAACCACCTGCAGGAATCGCTTTAAGTCCAAACTCAGTTTCACCTCGTTTTGTTGACCAAATCCGTGTACCAAAGCCTAAGAAGAACTCGCTGACCTTCATTCCAAAACGCTTGGCTGTGAGGTAATGGCCAAACTCATGAATCATGACAGAGAGAAGTAAAGCGACAACAAAACCGAGAATTCCAATGATCTGCATTATGGGGCCAATCGTAGTAGATGTGCTTGTGCACGCGTGCGAGCATCATCTTCTAGAGCACTGACAT
>CALBFE010000096.1 GCA_937888825.1 uncultured Actinomycetes bacterium
TCACCAACGTTAAATCAATGAAGATAGAAAATGGTGTTGCTGTGTGTGATCGAGTAGTTGCTGCTGGACGTGAGCACTATGAAGTTGCCTTACCTGCCATTGTCACTGTGCGCGATGGCTTAAACATTCCGCGCTATCCATCGGTTCCTGGACGTATGCAGGCACGCAAGAAGCCAGTAGATATGAAAAAGGCAGAAGCTCGAGTGCCTAAGTTAGAAAAAGTTGTTTTAACTCTCGCACCTTCTAAGTCAACTGGCGCAGAGATTTTGGGCAACGGCGCTGACGCTGTTCCTGCACTGGTAGATATCTTGAAAAAGATTGGAGCTTTCTAATGATTCTTGTACTCGTAGATCAAGATCGCGGTGAACTAGATCAACTCTCACTACGTGCATTAACTGCTGCCCGCAAGTTAGGCCAAGATGTTGAAGCAGTGGTCATTGGTAAGGAAGGCGCGGCCCTTGCTGGAATCGTCGGTGAATATGGCGCAAAGGTTTTACACGTTGCATCCCATGCCAACATCACTGATTACACTCCCATGGCATCGGGCCGTGCACTCAAAGATTTAGTTGAAAAGCTAAAGCCTGCAGCAGTCCTTGCTGCTGGAAGTCCACGTGGAAATGAACAGTTAGCCCATTTAGCTGCTTTTCTTGATCTTCCAATGGCTGCAGAGTGCTCAGAAATCACTTTAGGTTCACCTCACCATGTGCTTCGTGCACGATGGGCAGGAAATCTGATTGAGTCTGCAAATGTTCACGCAGATATCTTGATTGCAACAGTTCTTGCATTTTCAACAGAACCTGAATCAGCCAATGGCAGCGCAGCAACTGTTGTTGAGTTCGAACCAGCCCTAGAACCACAGGATTACGCGGTAAAGGTATTGAGTCGTGATGCTGGTGAATCAAAGGGTGGTGTAACACTGGTTGATGCCAAAGTTATTGTCTCGGGCGGACGTGGTGTTGGCGGTCCAGATGGTTTCGGTCAGATTGAAGAACTTGCAACGCTACTCGGTGGAACTGTTGGTTGTTCACGTGTTGTAACTAGCTCGGGCTGGCGTCCACATGCTGAGCAAGTAGGACAGACAGGAACAAAGGTTGCACCAGATCTCTATATCGCAGCAGGTATCTCAGGTGCGATGCAACACATTGCAGGAATGAAGAACAGTAAGACAATCGTAGTAATTAACACAGATCCAGAGGCTCCAATTCTCGGTTATGCAGATTACGCAATCATCGGTGATCTGCACCAAGTAATACCTGCGCTCACCAGCGCCATACGTCAGGCCAAGGGATAAAAATGTCAGATATCGAAATCGCACAAGCTGCAACGATGAAGCCAGTCACCGAAATCGGTGCCAGCTTAGGAATTGATGCAGATAATTTAGAGGCTTATGGAAAGTACAAAGCCAAAGTCAATTTGAAGTATCTGACATCTTTGCCAAAGCGCGATAACTCAAAGCTGATTTTGGTAACTGCCATTAGTCCAACACCTGCAGGTGAAGGAAAGACAACAACAACTGTTGGTCTAGGTGATGCACTTCGCCATATTGGTAAAAACGCAATGATTGCTTTGCGTGAACCATCTCTGGGTCCAGTCTTTGGAATGAAGGGTGGTGCAGCAGGTGGTGGTTATGCCCAGGTAGTTCCAATGGAAGATATCAACCTGCATTTCACCGGAGATTTCAACGCTATAGCCCTTGCAAACAACTTACTTGCAGCCCTGATTGATAACCACATCCATCATGGAAACGAGCTAGCTATCGATATTCGACGCGTCACATGGAAGCGCGTTGTTGATATGAATGACCGTGCTTTGCGCGAAATCATTCAATCTATTGGCGGTGTGGGTAATGGATACCCACGTAGTGATGGTTTCGACATTGTTGTGGCCTCTGAAATCATGGCAATCTTCTGCCTTGCGACATCCATTGAAGATTTGAGAGAGAAAATTGGCAAGATTGTTGTTGGCTATAAGCGCGATAAGACGCCAGTGCTTGCCTCTGAACTTAATGCACAAGGTGCAATGACTGTTATTTTGAAAGATGCTTTCCAGCCAAACTTGGTTCAAACTCTAGAAAACACTCCAGCCTTTATTCACGGTGGACCATTTGCCAATATCGCCCACGGTTGCAACTCTGTTGTTGCTACAACTTCTGCGATGAAGTTGGCAGATTATGTTGTTACAGAAGCTGGCTTTGGCGCAGATCTTGGAGCTGAAAAGTTCATTGATATTAAGTGCCGCAAATCAGGTTTACGTCCATCTGCTTGTGTATTAGTTGCAACGATTCGTGCAATTAAATACCACGGCGGCGCAGACCTTAAGACAATTACGGAAGAGAACTTGCCAGCTCTAGAGGCTGGCCTAGTAAATCTTGAGCGTCATATCAATAACATCACTAAGGTCTATAACCTTCCATTAGTTGTTTCAATCAACAATTTCACAAGTGATACAAAGGCAGAAGTTGATCTTCTTCGTTCGTGTGTTGAAAAGCTTGGCGTGAAGATTGTTCTAGCAACTCACTGGGCTGATGGTGGCAAAGGTGCAGCTGATTTAGCACATGCTGTTGTTGAACTGTGTGAGCAGCCACAATCGATGACTTTTGTTTATGAAGATAGTGATCCATTGTGGGAGAAAATCACCAAGGTTGCTACCAAAATCTATGGAGCGAAAGAAGTAACAGCGGACGCCAAGGTGCGTCTAAAGCTCAAAGAGCTTGAAGCATCTGGATATGGGCACTTCCCAATCTGCGTGGCAAAAACGCAGTATTCTTTTAGTACTGATTCAGCATTGCGCGGTGCACCAAGTGGACATTCCATCAATGTTCGCGAAGTAAAGCTCTCAGCTGGAGCTGAATTCATCGTAATGATCTGCGGTGAAATCATGACAATGCCAGGACTACCTAAGGTGCCATCGGCTGAGCGCATTGATTACATTGATGGAAAGGTAGTGGGCCTGTTCTAATGAAGTATTCAACTTGGTCACAAGATGCGGCGTTAGCTGTTCTTGCGACCTTGCGTGAAGAAAAAGGAGCAGTACTGATGGCCTTGCAAGCTCTGCAAAAAGAGTTTGGCTATGTGCATAAAGAAGATGTGGCTTTAGTAGCTAATTTCTTCAACAATTCACGGGCCGATGTTCATGGTGTTTTAACTTTTTATCACGATCTACTTACCGAACCACCTGGCGACAATCACATCTCTGTTTGTGTGGCAGAAGCGTGCCAAGCCGTGGGTTCGCGCCAATTAGAAAAAGACCTCAAGACAAAGTTTGGTAAAGAAGTCCATGATGGTTACTGCTTTGGTAACTGCGCATTAGGACCTTCTGCCATGGTGAACGGCGCTATTATTGGCCGTGCCAGCGTTGATGCAATTGCAAAGGCACGCATATGAAGATTTATGTTCCAGGTGATAGCGCAGCAATCTCTGTTGGCGCAGATGATGTTGCTGCAGCAATTGCTAGCAAAGTTGGTGATTCAACGATTATTCGCAATGGTTCTCGTGGTGCGCTGTGGTTAGAGCCAATGGTGGAAGTTGGAACCGATAAGGGTCGCGTTGCCTATGGACCAGTAAACGTTGAAGATATTGATTCACTAATCGCTGCAGATTTCATGCATGGCGGTACTCACAAACTATATCTAGGTGAGAGTGAAAAGATTGAATGGCTAGCTAGCCAAGATCGCGTGACATTTAAACGTGTTGGAATCATTGATCCGCTCTCACTTGCAGACTATGAAGCATATGGGGGATTAGTGGGCTTGCGCCGCGCAATTTCTATGAGCTCTGAAGCTATTGTTGAAGAAGTAAAAGAATCAGGTGTGCGCGGTCGTGGCGGGGCAGGATTTCCAGCCGGTATTAAGTGGAAGACAGTTGCCGATGCAGTCAGTGACCAGAAATATATTTGTTGCAACGCTGATGAAGGAGATAGCGGAACTTTTGCTGATCGCATGCTTATTGAAGGAGATCCATACACACTCATTGAAGGAATGACTATTGCTGCTATTGCTGTAGGTGCCACAGAGGGCATTGTTTATTTACGCTCTGAATATCCATATGCAATCAAAACTTTGCAAAGGGCGATTGATATCGCTCATGCATTTGGTTGGCTCGGAAGCTCAGTTCTTGGAAGTAAGTACGCTTTTGAATTAAAGATTCGAGTAGGCGCGGGCTCATATGTGTGCGGTGAAGAAACTGCAATGTTGGAGAGTATTGAAGGAAAGCGTGGAGTAGTTCGTGCCAAGCCACCACTGCCAGCACTAGAGGGTTTGTTTGGCAAACCAACTGTTATCAATAACGTCTTAACACTTTCAACAATTCCTGCAGTGTTGGCAGATGGTGCACCGGCATATAAAGCACGTGGTGTTGGCAGATCACTTGGCACACAGGTTTTCCAATTGGCTGGCAATATCAAACGGGGTGGAATTGTTGAAAAGCCTTTTGGTATATCGATTGAAGAAATCGTCAATGGCTATGGTGGGGGAACATTGAGCGGTGCACCGCTGCGCGCTGTTCAAGTCGGTGGACCGTTAGGTGCCTACTTTGGAACAGATAAGTTTGAAACTTCTTTAGATTATGAATCCATGTTGGCAGCTGGCGGAATGCTCGGACACGGCGGAGTAGTTGTATTTGATGATTCAGTAGATTTGGCGCAGCAAGCCCGCTTTGCAATGGCATTTTGTGCGCTTGAGTCTTGCGGCAAGTGCACACCATGCAGAATCGGTTCCACGCGCGGTGTTGAGACAATCGATCTGATTATTCAAGGCGTGAAGGTGGATGAGAACAAGAAGCTTCTTTTGGATCTCTGTGAGGTTATGACCGATGGATCGCTGTGTGCAATGGGCGGTTTAACCCCAATGCCAGTAAAAAGTGCGATGATTAACTTCCCCGAAGATTTCACTGGAGAGGTGAGTCGACGATGACAATGATCCACGAGCATGACTTTGGTACGCCGGCTAGCAATAAAGCCCAACAAGTCAGCCTTGAAATCGACGGGAAATCAATAACAGTTCCAGCAGATACGTCCATCATGCGCGCAGCATCAATGGTGGGAATTGATATTCCAAAGCTCTGTTCAACTGATCGTCTAAAAGCCTTTGGTTCATGTCGCTTGTGTGTAATCCAAGTAGATGGACGCAACGGAACTCCTTCTTCTTGCACAACTCCGGTTGCAGATGGAATGAAAGTTGTTACCCAATCTGAAAAGCTAGATCGACTTCGCAAAGGTGTCATGGAGCTTTACCTCTCTGATCACCCCGCAGAGTGTGCAACGGGGGATGAGTGTGAAGTTCATGTGGTTGCTAAGAAAATTGGAATTTCAGAGAGCCGCTATGCAGCGGTTTCAACACACTTGGATCTAGCTAAAGATGAGTCAAATCCTTATTTTACTTTTGATTCAACTGAGTGCATTGTTTGTAATCGCTGCGTTCGTGCCTGTGATGAAGTGCAGGGAACTTTTGCGCTAACGATTGAAAACCGTGGCTTTGAGGCGCGCGTGTCATCTTCTGGAACATCCTTTATTGACAGCGAATGTGTCTCTTGTGGGGCTTGTGTGCAGGCTTGCCCAACGGGTGCTTTAACTGAAAAGACTTTGCTCACCATTGGTGCACCTACATCATCTGTTATTACAACATGTGCTTATTGCGGTGTTGGCTGTTCATTTAAAGCTGAGATGCGTGGAGATGAACTTGTGCGCATGGTTCCACTAAAAGATGGTGGGGCTAATGAGGGCCACTCCTGCGTTAAGGGTCGCTTTGCTTTTGGCTATGCCACTCACTCAGATCGCATTACAAAGCCAATGATTCGAAATGCAATCACTGATCCATGGAAAGAAGTTTCTTGGGAAGAAGCGATTTCATTTGCTGCAACTGGTTTAAAGAAGATTCAAGCCGAATCTGGCAGAAATGCTATTGGTGGTATTACCTCATCTCGTTGCACAAATGAAGAAGTATTCGTAGTCCAGAAGATGGTCCGTGCAGCTTTTGCTAATAACAATGTTGATACCTGCGCTCGTGTGTGCCACTCACCAACAGGTTATGGGCTTGGCCAAGCATTTGGAACATCAGCTGGAACCCAGGATTTTGAGTCTGTTGAGCACAGTGATGTGATCTTGTTGATTGGCGCTAACCCAACATCTGCTCACCCAGTATTTGCATCACGCATGAAGAAGGCTCTTCGTAAAGGCGCTCAACTCATTGTCGTCGATCCACGCGTTATTGCCCTTGTTCGCACACCAGGTGTTGTTGCAGCCCATCACTTGCAGCTAATGCCAGGGACAAATGTTGCAGTGATCAACGCGCTGGCACACGTCATTGTTACTGAAGGTTTGGCAAAGCGTGACTTTATTGACGCACGATGTGAAGAGAAGTCATTTAAGGAGTGGGAAGCATTCATTTCACTTCCTGAGAACTCTCCAGAAGTACTAGAAGCATCTTCACGTGTGCCAGCCGAAGAGATTCGCAAAGCTGCACGCTTATTTGCATCAGCACCTAACGGCTCTATCTACTACGGACTTGGTGTAACAGAGCACAGCCAAGGTTCAACAATGGTGATGGGTATTGCAAACCTTGCAATGGTCACAGGAAACATTGGCCGTAAAGGTGTTGGAGTTAATCCACTGCGCGGACAAAACAACGTTCAAGGCTCATGCGATATGGGTTCATTCCCACATGAGCTACCTGGCTACCGTCACATTTCAAATGCAGATACACGCAAGATTTTTAATGACAAGTGGGGCGTGACGTTAGATGCAGAGCCAGGAATGAGAATTCCAAATATGTTTGATTCTGCAATAGCTGGTAATTACCGTGGACTCTATATCCAGGGTGAGGATATTGCCCAGTCTGATCCAAACACTTCACACGTTCACGCAGCTCTTCGCGCCATGGATATGGTCATTGTTCAGGACTTATTCCTTAATGAGACGGCAAAGTTTGCCCATGTCTTCTTGCCGGGCACATCATTTTTAGAAAAGGATGGAACATTCACTAACGCTGAGCGCCGCATTAACCGGGTTCGCCCAGTGATGAAATCAGCAACTGGAAAGAGTGAATACGAAGTTACCTGTGATCTTGCAACTGCCATGGGATATCCAATGTCCTATGGCAGTGGGGCAGAAATCATGGATGAGATCGCTGCAACAACACCAACATTTGCTGGAGTTTCATTCAAAAAGCTTGATGAAGTTGGCAGTCTTCAGTGGCCATGTAATGAGGAAAACCCTGAAGGAACCCCTACGATGCATTTAGAAACCTTTATGCGTGGTTTGGGCCAGTTCAACCGCACTCCGTACGTTGCAACAGATGAAAAGGCCACACGTAAATTTCCACTCTTGCTCACTACTGGCCGGGTTTTGAGCCAATACAACGTAGGTGCGCAAACTCGCCGCACAGCAAATAACATCTGGCATACCGAAGATATTTTAGATCTGCATGAATCAGATGCCCAGCTACGTGGTGTCGCCGATGGTTCTTGGGTCAAATTATCGAGTCGAGTGGGCGAAACGATTATGCGTGCCCGCATCACTGATGAAGTTCCAGCTGGTGTTGTTTACACAACTTTCCACTTCCCAGAAAGTGGCGCTAACGTCATCACGACAGATTTTTCTGACTGGGCAACAAATTGTCCTGAATACAAAGTAACCGCTGTTGAAATCACACCCAGCGCACAAGGCCCAGGTGCGATTGTAGAGACCCATATTGATGGAGATGTTCAGTTAGCATCCATCATTCGAATGGTGAATCAGATTGCGGCAAATTTTACAGTAACAGATGCACCTGAGGTCAAGGTTGCTCACCACATCGTTCAGTTCTGGACACCAGTAATGATTGAGCGTTTGCACAAAGATGTTGATAAATCTTTACTTTCACCAATTGCCCAGAAGGCCCTTGAAGTAATGCTAGTTACTAAGTAGTTCCTTTACTTGCTGGGCTAGTTGACCATAACCAACGTTTTGAATTTCTAGTGGCAAACCAATACTTGCAGCTGCTTGAGTAGCTAGCTCTTCTAACTCTTTACTCGGAACTTGGGCTAACCAGATAACGCGTGAATAGTTCTTGAAGTAGTCATCACGCAGCTCGGGCCGCTTATCTAAACCCAGCTCAACCATGACACTTCGGTGAAAGGATTTAGCTAGAAAATCAGTTAAGAAATATGTTCCGGCATCAGATTCCATGATTTCTTCTATTTTCTTAGCTCCTGCAAAGATGTCATAGCAATGATTTCCGCCTAAACGCTTCACACCATGTGCTGCAATCACCGTATCGAGTGCGCCATACGTTCCACAGTCGGCATATGCCACCGCACACTTCTCATGCTTGTCTTTGATCTCAGTGAGCAATGAATCGACTTCACCAGCAATCTTCTCTGGGCGATTGTGAAGCAGGGGCGGCAGGGGATAGATGGTGATGTCGAGTGATTCTAAAGTTGCGATGTCAGCGATATGGGTAGCAAGTGCCCCACAGGCAACTACGCCAATGCTCATGCAGGAAAAGCGAGACGTTCAACGAACTTATCGTTGAAGTCTGCACGATCAGATAATTCGATGTAGTCAATCTCATCAAGTAGTGCTTGTGCACCATGGCGCTCTTGGGCAGATAGCAAAACCATCTTGGCGCCTTCTCCTGCAACGTTACCTGCAGACATGATGCGCATAACTGAGAGCTTTGGAACTAGACCAATCTTGATGGCAGATGAAGGTGAGAGATATGAACCAAATGAGCCAGCAAGTAGTACTTGTTGAATTTCAGATTCCTGAACACCAAACTCTTCAAGCAGTAGTGCCCAACCTGTGGCAATAGCAGCCTTTGCAAACTGAAGTTCTCGCACATCACGCTGAGTTAAAAAGACGCAATCAGATAGATCGCCCACTTCTTTGCTCCAAGTAAGTACAAATACGCGCTCACCTTCACGTGTGACTAGGCGGCTAGCTAGCTTTGGCGAAATTGTTAAGGCAGCTTCATCGGTAACAAACTTTCCTGAGTGATCAAGTAAACCCACTTGAACTAGAGATGCACATGCATCAACTAGGCCTGAACCACAGATACCAACTGCAGGAGTGTCATCAATAGTTCCGATTTCAAATTCTCCATCAACCACTTTGATTGTTTCAATCGCACCAGATGCTGCTCTCACGCCGCACTTAATGCTCGCAGCTTCAAAGGCAGGACCAGCAGGGGCAGCAGTTGCAAGAATCTTGTCGCCATCACCTAAAACAATCTCACAGTTAGTGCCAACATCGATAAATAAACGCAAGCGCTTATCGCGATCCATTCCAGAGGCAAGTGCGCCAGCGATGATGTCGCCACCAACGTATGCACCAAGTGAAGGCAAGATGACAGCTTTGGCAAGGGGATGAACTTCAATGCCAATCTCTTTCACATCAATATTTGGATAGTCAGCACTTGCCATAATAAATGGAGCAACTCCCAGTGGTTCTGGATCAATGCCAAGGAGAAGTTGAGTCATCGTGGCATTGCCTGCGATTGCTAACTCATAAACATGGTGAGGATTAACATCTGCCTCAATACAGACCTCTTGAGTCAGCTGATTAAGGGTTTCTTGAGCTAATCCACTGAGTTTTGCCAGAGCATTAGGATCTAGCATCGTTGCGCTAATGCGGGTGATGACATCTGCGCCGAATGGTTGCTGCTTATTGAGCATTGATTTAACGGCGACCGGAGTGCCAGTGTTGAGATCAAGCAAAGTTGCAACAACTGTTGTTGTACCTAAGTCATAAGCGATTCCATAGCGCACAGCAGTTGTATCGCCAGCTTCAATACCTAAAAACTCTTGATCAACAAAGACTGCAGTTACTTTGTAGTCAGATGCGCGCAAGATGCGGGGCAGCTCTCGCATCGATGCAAGGCTAGCCGTGCCCTCAATATCATCAACTGCATCAAAGATGCGCACGATGTCGGTGCGTTGATCAGATAGAGATGGTTCTTCTAATTCGATATAGCGCTTTTGAACTGCAGGGCGCAAAATAACCTGTCGGCCCACACCCACCGTTGCAGCTTTAGGGCGAGTGGTAAGGGCTGGAACATCTACTGAAATATCTTTAGCTGTGCGCACTAAACAGGCAAGGCGCCAGCCATCCTTAATTTCACTTTCAGTAAAGGCACGAAAATCTAACTTTGATGGTTCAACATCTCCATCGGTTACCTTGATACGGCATTTCTTGCATGTGCCATAACCACCACAGGTTGAATCAATTGCAATTCCATTCCACGATGCAGCATCAAATGCGCTCACACCTGTTGGGACGGTAATTGTTTTCTGAGATCCAATAGATCCATCTTTTTCTAGCGATGTGAAGGCAAGCTTTACTCGCCCAGTACCGTCATGCGTTGGTATCAGGGATGGGTCTAACTCTTTTTTACTAATAATTAATTCCCTTCAGCGGCAGCTTTTGCTGCCTCCATTGCGCGATAGCGCATAATCCAATTGGTTCCCCAAGGATCAAGACCAAGGAGCAAGTCTGCAGCACGAACTGACTCAACGATGGCAGGCGTGCGCGAATCCATGACCGCGCATGTCAATCCCATAGCCATTGCAGCAGGTAGAAATGCGGCATTGAGTGCATGGCGATGTGGAAGACCAAATGAAATATTTGAAGCACCGAGAGTCATATTCAGTCCGTACTTTTCGCGGATTAAATAGATAGTTTCCAGCGTGTTCTTTACCGCATCTGGATCTGCGCCCACAGTCATTGCAAGTGGATCAATTACTAGATCCTCTAAAGGAATGCCGTGCTTTTCAACAGCGCGAACAATCTTCTCAACGATAATCATGCGCTCTGCGGCTGTTTGTGGAATTCCAGTTTCATCATTAGGCAGCGCAATAATGGCTGCCCCATGCTTTTTAATCAAAGGAAGCACGAGCTCCATACGATCATCTTCACCTGTAACGCTGTTAACGAGGGCTTTACCTTGGTAGGTCTCAAGACCTGCCTGCAGCGCTTCAATAACAGATGAGTCGATACAGATAGGTAGATCAGTTAAAGATTGAACCAAGGTGATTGCCTTAGCAATAAGTGCTGGTTCATCAGTGAGCGGCACACCCATATTCACATCTAATACATCGGCCCCACCTGCAACTTGGGCGGCAACATCTTTTTCAATGGCAGAGAGATCACCAGCACGAAGTTGTTCTTGAAACTTCTTGCGGCCCGTTGGGTTGATGCGCTCACCAATAATAACAAATGGCTGGTCATGGCCAATCGTTACGGTTTTTCCAGGGGAAGTAAGGGTCGTGTGCATAGGGGCTCCTAGTTAGTTTCTTGGCTTCTGTCCGAGGTCATACATAAAGCGCTCTAATGAATCATCATGTCTAAAATCTGTCACGTGTAAACCGCGCACAGAAGGCAATGTCATTGCATGCTTGGCTAGTTCCACAGTCAATTTGTATGCCTCTTCAGCTTGATCGGCAGCCGATGAGACTCGGTTGATTATGTCCTGAGGGATATCAATTCCAGGCACCTTGTCATGCATAAAGGACATTGGCTTGGAACCCTTAACCAAAACGATAGTTGGGATCAACTTTAAATCAGGGGCAATCTTGGCAACCCCAGCACAGAATTTTTCAAGGCGATCTGAGTGATAACAAATCTGTAGTTGAAGATACTTTGCACCAGCTCGGTACTTCTTAAGAGCTCGTTCAATTCGATAATCAAATGGGGGAGCAGCTGCGTTTTCTACAGCACTGATATAGAAATCTGGGGCAGGATCGATCTTGCGCCCTGAAAGGAATTTTCCAGTAGTGATAATTCGGGCGATATTGATTGCTTGAGTGCTATCGATATCAAAGACTCTACGGCTCTCTGGCTCATCACCGGCAGTCACATCATCGCCTGTTAGAAGTGAGATGTTATCAATGCCATGTAGAGCTGCGCCCATCATGTCGGCTTGAATAGCAAGACGGTTCTTATCGCGGCAAACAATCTGCATAATGGGTTCAATCCCATGCATTTTCATGGCAATTGCAGAGGCGGTATTAGATGCATGGGCATGGGCTGCTGGGTTATCTGTTGCATTCACGCCAACAAACCAGGGTGCTAAACGGGCAGCGTTCTTTTCAACCTTAGCCATTCCTCCACCATCAAGTGCTGGAAATTCAGCTGTAAAGACAACTTCGTTAGTGTTTTCTAACTTCTCACGCATCTGTGACATTAGTGCGCCTCATCTGTTGTTGACCAACCAGCAGGTGTTTGTTGATCGCGCTTTGTAACCAAGTTAATCCACGATGAAGTTCCTTGCAGGCGCATATCTACTGGAGGGCGCAGTTCGTTGAAGTGGTCTTTCCATACTGTTGGCAGAGGCAAATAGACTTTTCGGTCATATGCCTTAAGCCACACACATGGCATATCTGGAATAACTTCACAGTTACCGTTTTCACGAACGCCACCACATGGTCCGTTGCGAAGAGTCTTTGGACATGTCATTGGACATGTCATACCTGTTGAGTGCAGGACACATTGTCCGCACATGCGACAGTCCCATACGGGTTTCTTTATTACATGCTCAATAAAGGGCAGAAGTTTTTTTAACACGATAGAACCTTATGCAGAAACCGAAGCGCGTTTTTTAGCAATGAGATCTTTAGCAATACGCACTGCAGTAGATGCATCTGCTGCAAAGCCATCAGCGCCAACAACATCGGCATATTCCTGAGTAACAGGTGCGCCACCCACCAGAATGATTACTTGGTCACGTAGACCAGCTTTAGTAATTTCATGAATGTTGACTTTAAACATTGGCATTGTTGTTGTTAAGAACGCTGACATACCAACGATGTCCGGCTTGTGCTCTTGAATAGCGGCAACGAATTTTTCAGGTGGAACCTGCACACCTAGATCAATAACTTCAAAGCCGGCACCTTCGAGCATGATATTGACAAGGTTCTTGCCGATATCGTGCACATCGCCTTTAACTGTGCCCATCAAGAATGTTCCAACAGTCTCAGCACCAGTCTCAGCTAGCAACGGGCGCAGCACATTGAGTGCTCCCGACATTGCTTTGCCTGAAATAAGCATCTCTGGAACGAAGAAATCTCCGCGCTCAAAACGTGCACCAACTTCTTCCAATGCTGGAATCAGCGCATCAAAGAGGATGGCGCTAGGCGTCATTCCATCAGCGATGCCTTGGTTGGTCAGTTCGAGAACTGCTGGAGCATTTCCGACAAGGGTTTCGTCAAAGAGAGCTTTGATAATCTCGTCATGTGTCATGCCGCACCTATCTTTCCATCGTGGTTTGCTTGAAGTGTTGCGATCTCATCAATGATCATCTCACCGATCTTAATTAAATCTTTCTGAGTCAATCGAGTTGATGGACCAGAAACTGAAATTGCACCCACAACACGACCGTCGTGCTCGCGGATAGGTGCTGCTACCGCAACTAATCCCTCTTCTAATTCATCAATGATGAGGGCATAACCTTTTTTGCGCACTATTTCTAACTCTTCCAAAAGCCTTGTGCGAGAGATAATTGTCTTTGCTGTGCGCTTTTCTAGACGCCCCGCTGGAATAGTCACTGTTGCATATGCAAGTAGAACTTTGCCAAGTGCTGATGCGTGATAGGGGACTGACTTTCCTATCCAATTGGTTGCAGATAAGAGGTATTGACCATCTACCTGATCGATTAATTTAAGATCGCCATTGCCTGGAACTGCCAAGTTAGAGGTTTCACCAGTTCGATTTGCTAGAACTTCTAAAATTGAGTGCATGCGTGTCACAAGAATGGAGTCGTGATTCTGTCCACGAGCAAACTGTGTCAGAACTGAACCGGCGATATAGGCACCGTTGCGATCACGCAGCAATAATCCCTGACGCTCAAGTGCACTCAAGATTCGAGATGTTGTGCTCTTTGGTAATCCATAAATGCGAGCAAGTTCAGTAAGTAGTGGGGGAGTATGTGATTCCAAAATGTGAATTAAGAGTGCAGATGCGCGATCAATTGCTTGCGTGCCACTATGAAGTTCTGCCATCTCACACCTCCTCGGAAGGTTCCACTATATGGAACCATAGTTCCATAACTTAAGAGTATTCTTGTGCGTGTTCGAGGTCAATAGCGCCACGGCGCTATTAATATCGAACTACTACTACAGGTGAGGAATTAACCGTGAGCTTTATTAACAAGATGCCCCGCTATGAAATCTTGAGCGAAGAATCAATGGCAACGCTGACCCTTGGCTGGAAACGCATTGTCTCTGAAATTGGTATCGAGTTCATGAGCCCATGGGCAATCGATCTCCTGCGCGAAAACGGACAAACTGTGGAAGGTGAAAACGTTAAATTTGATCCTGAGTGGATTTTGAAGCAAGTTGCTAAGTCTCCAAGCCAGTTCAATTTGCAAGCACGTAATCCAAAGAACAATGTTCAAATCGGTGGAGACTCAATGGTCTTCGGTGGTGTGTATGGCCCACCATTTGTTCGTGAAGGCGATGTTCGCCGAGATGCCACTTTTAAGGACTATGAGAATTTTTGCAAGTTAGCTCAAAGCTATGACGCCCTAGATAGCGTTGGCGGTGTTGTGTGTGAGCCTAATGATTTATCTCTAGATTCGCGCCACTTAGATATGGCATATGCGGCAGCAACTCTGACCGATAAGTTCTTTATGGGCAACGTGGTAACTGCTGAGAATGCAAAAGATGTTATCGCAATGGCCGAAATTATCCATGGTGGCCGTAAAGCTATTGAAGACACCCCAGCGCTTATTTCTCTCGTGAACTGTAATTCACCACTTCGCTGGGATGATCGCATGCTGGACTCTTTGCGCGAATACGTTCTTGCAGGACAACCAGTTGTAGTCACACCATTCTTGTTGATGGGTGCAATGAGCCCAGTAACAATTCCAGCAACACTTGCACAGCAAATTGCTGAAGCGTTAACTGGTATCGCACTTGCTCAGACTCTTCGCCCTGGATGCCCAATTGTCTTTGGTTCATTCCTATCTAACATTGATATGCAATCAGGTTCACCTCAATTCGGAACCCCAGAGTCCGGTATTGGCCTGCTGTGTACTGGCCAAATCGCACGTAGCTTTAACCTTCCATTCCGTGGCGGCGGCGGCTTGAACTCATCTCAAACTGTCGATGCTCAATCCGCCTACCAAACAATGATGACGATGATGCCTACATTCTTATCTGGCACTAACTGGGTCATGCACACAGCTGGCTGGCTAGAAGGCGGACTTGTTTCTTGCTATGAGAAGTTCGTTGTAGATATTGAAATCCTTCAATCTCTGATGACTGAGTTCACTCCGCTTGAATTTAACGTTGAATCCTTAGCCTTTGATGCTCACCTTGAAGTAGGCCATGGCGGTCACTTCCTAGGAGCAGCCCACACTATGGAGCGATTCCGTGACTGTTTCTACCGACCATTTTTAACAAATAGCGATAACTACGAGCGCTGGATGCGACTTGGGGCAAAGGACACAAAGGCACGCGCCTCCGAGATTTATCTAAAAAAACTTGAAGATTATGTGCAACCAGAGATGGATCCACGTATGAAGCAAGAACTCGATGAGTTTGTGGCAAAGCGCAAAAGCCAACTAGATTAAGTAAATGGTCGCAACGCTCTATATCGATGGTGCTTGGAAGCAGGCATCTGATGGTGGGGCTCACGATGTGCAGAGCCCGCATGATCAAAGCGTTGTTGCAACCGTTTCACAGGCCACACAAGATGATGTTCTAGATGCAATCACTGCTGCCCGCACTTCTTTTGATTCAGGCATCTTTACATCATGGAGCTTTGCCGAGCGCAGCGCCCTTGTTGGCAAGATTGCAGATTTACTGGAGCGTGACTTAAAAGCAGTTGCTAAAAAAGAAAGTGATGACACAGGAAAGCGCATCATTGAAGCTGAGTATGACATCGCTGATGTCATCGCAACTTTTCGCCACTTTGCATCACTTGGTTTAAAGCAGCATGGACGCGTTGTGGATGTGGGCCTTTCTCACGTTAATAGCCGCATAGTTCATGAGCCTCTAGGTGTTTGCTCACTTATTGGTCCGTGGAACTACCCGCTATTACAAATTGCTTGGAAAGTTGCACCAGCGTTAGTTGCAGGATGCTCTTTTATTGTTAAGCCTTCAGAGTTAACTCCACAAAGTGCCATTGCATTAATGCATGCCATTGAAGAGGCTGGCACTCCAAAAGGTGTTGCAAACCTGGTTCTAGGTCCAGGCTCTGTTGTTGGACACCATCTCATTAATGATCCACGCGTGGACATGGTTTCTTTCACTGGCGGATTAAATACTGGCCAAACAATTATGAAGGCAGCTGTTGCAACAATTAAACGTCTTGCATTAGAGCTAGGTGGAAAGAATCCACATATTATTTTTGCTGATGCAGATATAGATGCGGCAATTGATAACGCAGTCACTGCAGCTTTTTTACACTCAGGCCAAGTCTGTTCTGCTGGAACACGTTTAATCGTTGAGCGCTCTATTCATGATCGCGTTGTTAAAGAGATTGTGCGCAGGGCTGGGCAGATTCGCTTGGGTGGACCAGAGGATTTAACCGCTGAGACTGGGCCTTTGATTAGTAAGTCGCATCTAGAAGGTGTTACTAAGTATGTTGAAAAAGGTATTGCTGAAGGTGCCACATTATTAGTTGGCGGCAAGCGCAGCGAAAGCAGTGAGCATGCAAAGGGCTGGTATTACCTGCCGACAGTTCTAGATAAGTGCGATACCAAGATGTTTTGCGTGCAAGATGAATCATTTGGTCCAGTAATGACCGTTGAAGTATTTGATACTGAAGCTCAAGCAATTGCTATTGCAAATGACACACCATTTGGTCTCTCAGGTGGACTGTGGTCAAAGGATTCTGTCAAAGCTGCTCGAGTTGCTAGCGCACTTCGCCATGGAACAATTTGGGTCAATGACTTTGGGCCATATCGTCCGGGGGCTGAGTGGGGCGGATATAAGCAATCTGGCATTGGCCGTGAATTAGGTGAGCATGGTTTGGGCGAATACCTTGAAATCAAACACATTTGGACTAACAATGCTCCTAGTAAATCGGGTTGGTTTTCAGATGGGGGAGATGCGTAAATGAATTCTGGCGCACCAATGATTTCTGTAAAGAATCTCTGGAAAGTTTTTGGTGCTAACGCTAACAAGGTAGTCAGCTCACCGTTAGCTAATCTCTCTCGATCAGAGCTTCGCACACAGACCGGTAACACCATTGCGGTCCGCGATGTTTCATTTGATGTTGCTCCAGGTGAAGTATTCGTAGTGATGGGTCTTTCAGGATCGGGTAAATCAACTCTTGTTCGCTGCATGACCCGTTTGATTGAGCCAACCCAAGGCTCCATGGATTTCGAAGGCGAAGATATTTTAAAAGTTGATAATGCGCGCCTGCGCGAACTTCGCAAGACTAGATTTTCAATGGTCTTCCAACACTTTGGTTTATTGCCTCATCGCAACGTCATCGACAATATCGCTTACTCACTTGAAATCAATGGAGTTAATAAAGCAGATCGACATAAGCGTGCCAATGAAGTTATCGAACTCGTTGGCTTACAAGGTTATTCACATGCCTACCCCGAACAACTCTCTGGCGGTATGCAACAGCGCGTTGGTTTAGCACGTGCGTTGGCAGTAGATCCACAAGTTCTTTTCTTAGATGAACCATTCTCAGCACTTGACCCACTTATTCGCCGCGATATGCAGCAAGAAGTTATTCGCCTGCACCACGAGCTCGGCAAAACTATGGTCTTTATTACTCACGATTTATCTGAGGCAGTAAAAGTCGGAGATCGCATTGCAATCATGCGAGATGGTGCAATTGTCCAAATTGGAACCCCAGAGGATCTAGTTGCCAATCCTGCAGATGAATATGTTGCTAACTTCGTGCGCGATATTGCTAAGTCTCATGTTCTCACCCTGAAGCACTTAGCTAGAAAAGCCGAGCCAGGTGAAGACACAGATGGTCCAGAACTTGCCTCCAACACCATCATTCGCGATGCCGCGCAAGTTATTTTGCAGTCCCACAAACCAGTACGGGTCAATGACAATGGCACTGCCCTTGGAATTGTCTCTAGTGAGGATGTTTTGCGGTTAATTTCTGGTGGCGCTTAATGAAGCTTCGTAAGTCCTATCTACTTCTTGCCTCAGTAACCGTCTGGATTTTGCTGGGTCGTTTACTCAATGGCACTCACACATTGCAGATAGCTACTTATGAGAACACCTCATTTACTAGTTATGTTGGTAAAAAAGCCCTAGAGCTTCGCGGTAACCGAACAGAGAGCCCTGCTTTTATTTATTTCTTCAATCCGATTCGTGGGGCAATTGATGGTTTTGTTCAGGGGATTAGAAATCTCATCGCAGTGCCAGCACCAAACTCTCTCATTCCAATCATTGGTTGGTTAGGTGTAGTCGGACTTGTCGCTTTTGCAGTTTATGCAACAAGCCAGTGGCGCACTGCTCTTTTATCGGTCTCACTTTTACTTGCATGCGGCGCGCTGGGAATGTGGCAGTTCACTATGGACTCCATTGCCATGACTTTGGCTGCAGTACTTCTTTCATTAGCAATAGGAATTCCACTAGGTATCTGGGCAGGTCTATCTGATCGGGTCTTAAAAATATTCACGCCTTTTCTAGATTTAGCCCAGATTTTGCCGACCCTTGTTTATATGGCGCCAATCGCACTTGTCTTTATGATTGGCGCTGCCTCGGCCACGATCGCAACGATGATCTATTCCATTCCTATCGCAATTCGTATTACGAGCCATGCGATTAGAAATTTAAATCAATCCCCAATAGAGGCTGCAGAGTCAATGGGCTCCACGCAAAAACAGAAATTGTCCAAAGTTCAAATTCCAATGGCAAAGCAGATGATTGTGCTTGGCATTAATCAAACAGTGATGGCCGCAGTTTCATTCGTTGTGATCGCCGCTCTCATTGGTGCGCCTGGACTTGGTAAGCCAGTTATTGAGGCCTTGATTATTCGAAACGTTGGGCAGGGCTTTGTGGCTGGCTTTGCCGTGGTTTTCCTAGCTATTTTGCTCGATCGCAGCACTAGCGCTGCAGCTAAGAGCCAAACCTCTTTTATTCCACCGACCGAAAAGCAGATTAAAACAAAGCGCATTATTTTGATAGTGTCCGCAATTCTTGCAGTTGTATCTGTCTTCATGTCTCGCACAATGCTGTGGGCGGCGGTATGGCCAAAAGAAGTCACCATTGCACCGCAAGTGGCAAGAGTGACTAATAATATAACGGGTTGGATATTAGAAAACCTGACTATATTTACAGTTGGCTTTAAAGACTTGATTTCCTATTCCGTTCTCAATCCTCTGGAAACTCAGCTTGCTGCATCTCCTTGGTATGTAACAGTTGGAATGATTGTGGCGCTTGCCCTCATAATTGGTGGAACAAGAACTGCGATCTTGGCTTTTGTTCTAGCAATGGCCATTGTGTTATCTGGTCTTTGGTATGAAGCAATGTTGACACTTACTCAGACAATTGTTGGGTGCATGCTCACAATGATTATCGGTCTTGCACTTGGTATTTGGACAGGTCGCAGCGATAGAGCATTGAGAGTGTTACGACCATTTCTTGATGCCGGACAAACTCTTCCAGCATTTGTTTATTTAGTGCCGATGTTAGGTTTATTTGGTCCAACTCGCTTTACTGCTATTGCAACTGGCATCGTCTATGCCATTCCAGTTGTCGTAAAGATTGTGAGTGAAGGAATTCGCGCAGTTCCACATGCACTCATTGAAGCAGCAACTGCTGCAGGCTCTACAACGCGCCAGATTATTACCAAAGTACAATTGCCTGCTGCAAAGAAAACTATTTTGCTTGCAACTAACCAAGGTCTTATCTATGTATTGGCTGTAGTTGTTATTGGTGGCTTCGTTGGCGCGGGCGGACTCGGTTACTTAGTTATCGCCGGCAACTCAAAGCCAGAGCTGCAAGGCAAGGGCCTGATCGCCGGTGTTGCCATCTTGCTCCTAGGCGTTATTTTCGACCGGATTATGCAAGCCGGTGCCCGTCGTTCCACATAAATTTGAGGAAAAAACCCCTAGAAGTACTAGTGCTTGCGCCATCTCAGCCCTAGGCTATGCGCAAAACATAAAACTCTTTAGGAGGGTTAATGAAATCACTATTCGGTCGCCGTTCGGCAGTTGTTACTGTCGTAATTGCAGCAGCGTTGATTTTGTCAGGTTGCAGCAGCAGCAGCGTTAATGATTCTGCAGGCGAGGCCTCAGGAGATTGCGGTTCTTATGCAATTGCAATGCACGCATGGGGCGGTTACACAGCTTCAGCACAGGTACTCGCAGAAGTAGCAAAGCAAGAATTGGGTTGCACAATTACTCAGACAACTCTAGAAGAAGGTCCAGTCAGTTATGACGCAATGGAAGCTGGAACAATCGACGTAGTAATCGAAGATTGGGGCGGTGGACGTTGGAAGGACTGGACTGATCGCGGAGCTGTAGTTGAAGCTGGCGAAAACGGAAACATTGGAATTATCGGTATGTATGTCGCTCCATGGATGGTTGAAAAGTATCCAGACATTACAGACTCAAAGAACCTAAACAAGTATGCAGCTATGTTTAAAACTGCTGATTCAGGTGGCAAGGGTGCATGGTTTGAAGGCCCAACTGGTTACACAACTATCGGTGAAAAGATGGTTTCTGCTAATAAGTTGAACTTCAAAGTTATCTTCTCTGGTTCTGAAGCTGCTCTAGTTGACGGTTTCATCAAGGCAGAAGCTAACAAGACAGCATTCATTGGTTATGCATGGCAGCCTTGGACTCTTCACTCCAAGCTTCCAACACTTGAAGCAGCTCGCGTTGTTTTCCCTGCCAATGACTGGAGCGATCCAGCGGCGGCAAGTGGTCTAACCGACTACCCATCTACACCACTGCTCAAGTTGATCTCAAAGAAGCTCAATGATGCTAATGATTCATTTACTTCACTTGTGAAGAACTTCTCATGGACTAATGCTGATCAGAACAGCGTAGCCGCAGATCTTGAAGGCGGAATGACAGCAGAAGAAGCGGCCAAAAAGTGGATCGCTGCTAATGCTGCAACTGTTGCTTCATGGATTGGTAAGTAATAAAAGTAATCTAAAAAGCAAGGCCTTTACTTGGTGGAGTTCACTGAGTAAGGGCCTTGCTTTATTAGTAGACTTTCTCCCATGAGCGCGCAATATGACTACATCATCGTTGGTGGTGGCTCCGCGGGCTGCGCGTTAGCTAATCGCTTAAGTGAGAATCCCAATCACAAAGTTCTAGTTCTTGAAGCTGGACGTCGTGACTGGATATGGGATGTATTTATTCATATGCCAGCTGCGCTAGCTTTTCCAATCGGTAGCAAGTACTACGACTGGATGTATGAATCAGAGCCAGAACCACATATGAATAATCGCCGCATCTACCATGCGCGCGGAAAAGTATTAGGTGGCTCTTCATCCATTAATGGTCAGATCTGGCAGCGCGGTAATGCAATGGATTATGAGCGCTGGTCTAAAGATCAAGGGATGTCTAACTGGGATTACGCTCACTGCTTGCCTTACTTTAAAAAGATGGAGAACTGTTTAGCAGATCCTAAATCTCCCTTTCGTGGAGATGATGGCCCACTTAAATTAGAGCGCGGACCAAGCAAGGGCCCCCTCTTTGCTGCATTCTTTAAAGCAACTGAAGAAGCTGGTTATCCACGAACTGATGATGTCAACGGCTATCGCCAAGAAGGCTTTGCTGCTTTTGATAGAAATGTTTATCGTGGCAGGCGTCTAAGTGCCTCTCGTGCTTATCTGTATCCAGTCATGAAGCGCAAGAACTTAACCGTTAAGGTTCGTGCACATGTAACTAAGGTTTTATTTGATGGCACAACTGCCACAGGTGTAGAAGTTCTCACCCGTGGCAAGAAGCAGGTTTTCACTTCACGTGAAGTTGTTCTATCAGGTGGCTCAATAAATACCCCGCAGATTCTTCAACTCTCTGGTGTTGGTAAAAAGGAAGACCTAGAAAAGCTTGGCATTAAAGTTGTCAAGGATCTGCCTGGCGTGGGTGCAAATCTACAAGATCACTTGGAAGTCTATGTTCAATACAAGTGCAAACTTCCTGTGACACAACAACCCATCACACAGTTCTGGCGCCGTCCATTTATTGGAGCTGCTTGGTTGTTTTTTAGAAAAGGCCCAGGAGCCACTAATCAATTTGAAGCTGGCGGCTTTACTCGCAGCAATAACGATGTTGCCTATCCCAACTTAATGTTCCACTTCTTGCCCCTCGCTATTCGCTATGACGGCACTGGTGACACACGTGGTCATGGCTATCAAGTCCATGTGGGCCCTATGTATTCAGATTCTCGTGGTTGGTTAAAGATTAAGAGCACTAATCCACTTGAAAAGCCTGCAATTCAATTTAACTACCTATCTACTGATGAAGATCGCCGTGAATGGGTGGAGGCCGTTAAGGTTGCGCGAAACATCCTGACCCAGCCTGCAATGAATGATTTTAATGCTGGTGAATCATCCCCAGGTGCATCTGTTTCAACTGATGAAGAGATTTTAGAGTGGGTAAGAAAAGATGCAGAGACCGCCCTTCACCCATCCTGCACAGCCAAGATGGGCACCGATGCCATGTCAGTAGTAGACCCAGAAACAATGAAAGTCCATGGCGTTGAAGGTTTGCGTGTGTGTGATGCATCTGTATTCCCGTATGTCCCTAATGGCAATATCTACGCGCCAGTGATGATGGTTGCTGAGAAGGCTGCAGATTTGATTCTAGGTAAAACTCCAATGCCTGCAGAAAATACCGAGTTCTATCGCCATGCCAAGTGATGAGCTCGCGCCATCTTCAGTAGCGCGAGTAAAAGTAAAAAAAACCGATAGTGATCTCACATCTTCAGATTCAGTAGTTGTTGAAGAGCCCCTTGAGATTCGCATTAAGCGAGGCAAGAACGAAGATCAATTAGGCATCACCATGCGTACGCCAGGTGCTGATTTGGAACTTGCCGCAGGTTTTTTGTGGGGAGAAGGCTTCTTAAAATCTCCTGATGAATTAATTTCAGTAAAAGTCTGTGCAGATAAATCACTCTCAATTCGTCAGCGTGCCAATGTGGTTATCGCAGAAGTTGCAGAAAATGCAGAAGAAGCAGTGCGTATCCTTGAGCGACGTTTTACGATTACCTCAGCTTGTGGGGTGTGTGGCTCAACAAATATCAGCGATCTTCATAAGCGTGGAGTGAAGAAAGTTCAAAGCGCTAAACACAGTATTCAAGAGTTAGCACAGATGGTTGAACTACTAGATGGCCGTCAGAAAATCTTTGAAAAAACAGGTGGACTACATGCTGCAGCCTTAGTTAATCCAGAGGGTGTTGCAGTGTGGGTGCGAGAAGATGTTGGACGCCATAATGCCGTTGATAAAGTAATTGGGGCAGCGTTGATGAATAAGAAAGTTCCCTTAAATGATTGGACCTTAGTTGTCTCTGGTCGCGTGGGATATGAATTAGTCCAAAAGGCAATTTGCGCGGGTATATCGGCCTTAGTGGGGGTCAGTGCACCAACATCATTGGCAGTGGATTTAGCGGCAGAATTTAATTTAACTTTATTGGCTTTTGCACGTGGTGGTCAAGCTAAGCAGTACTTACCAAGTTAATTAACCAACCCGTATACTGACCTAATGTCATTTGCGCATCCTCTAGATCCCCTAAGCCATAGCGAACAAGAGTTAATCGTTGCTCATGCACGAAAAGCCTGGAAGTTAGAAGCACATCACCTCTTTGCGATGCTGCAACTACATGAGCCAACTAAGGCAGAGCTAGCATCTGGAGCCAAGCTTGATCGCACAGCTCGCGTAACAATCTGGGATCGCAAAAGGGCAGTTGTGAGTGAAGGTCTTATTACAACCGATGGTGTTGCTAAAGAGTTTGTAGAGATTCCTGGCGCTAAGTCTCCAGTCAGTGCAATTGAATCTGCAATTGCTCTAGATGTCGTGCGCAAAGATCAATCAGTTAAAGAGGCACTTGCCCGTCGTGGAATTAATGACATAACAACAGTTCACATGGAGACCTGGCCAATCGGTGCACAAATTCCAGCTCACTTAGATGATGGTCGCAGACTTATCTGGACTCCGATGTTTCATCAACCAACGCCTGATGCAAACTTTTATGCTCACCCAATCCATGGTTTGCATGCAATCGTAGATATTGATGCTGAGGAAGTTGTGGCCCTTGAAGATAACGCCGATGTTCCTATTCCGCAGACCCCAGGCCCATACCGTGAATCTCACACTGGTGGCACCGTAGCGCTCAAAGAGCTCATGATTCATCAACCAGATGGTCCCTCATTTGATGTTGAGGGCTGGAATATTAAATGGGAGCGTTGGTCATTTCGCATTGGCTTTGATCAGCGAGAAGGATTAGTAATCCACGATGTGAATTTCACTGATGAAGGCACACCACGCAAGATTGCCCACCGCTTATCTATTGCAGAACTCGTTATTCCTTACGGTGACCCAGCACAAGGCGCTTATCGAAAGAACGCCTTTGATACAGGAGAGTTTGGCTTAGGAAACTTTACTAACTCTCTCACTCTGGGCTGTGATTGCTTAGGCGAGATTACCTATTTAGATGTGGCCGTTACTGAGGGTGATGGCACCGTGCGCACCATTAAAAACGCGATCTGTATGCATGAAGAAGACTTTGGAATCCTGTGGAAGCACGTGGATGTTGATGGCCATACAGAAGTGCGCCGTGGTCGCCGCTTTGTTGCATCCTCCATTGTTACCGTTAATAACTATGAATATGGATACTTCTGGTATTTCTATCAAGATGGATCTATTGAGTTTGAAGCAAAGCTCACAGGAATTGTTTTAACTTTGGCTGATAAGCCAGGAGCGCATCACCCATCTGCTACAGAGTTAGAGCCAGGTTTGTGGGCCCCGTATCACCAACATATTTTGTGTGCTCGAATGGATCTAGAAATCGATGGAGTTAATAACTCTGTTGTTGAAATCGAATCCTTTGCCCACCCAATAGGGGAGAAGAATCCTTATGGCGGGGCATATGAAACCAGTGAGACTGTTCTAAAAAATGAGAGCGTTGCCCAACGCCTTGTTGATCCGATTAAGAGTCGTTTCTGGAAGATTATTAATCCTAATAAAAAGAATCATGTGGGACACAGCATTGGTTACAAGTTAATCCCTGGTCACACTACTTATCCACTTGCCCACAGAGAATCAGTCTTAGGTAAGCGCGCTGGCTTTATGTATAGCCATCTCTGGGTCACACCTAACGTTGAATCAGAGCGCTACCCAGCTGGAGATTATCCATTCCAACATGAAGGCGGTGCGGGCTTACCTGAGTGGACTAAAAATAATCGCTCCCTAGAAAACACAGATATTGTGCTTTGGCATGTCTTTGGTACTAATCACATTCCTCGCACAGAAGATTGGCCAGTTATGCCAGTTGAGCGAACAGGTTTTCATTTAAAGCCAAATGGTTTCTTTAGGAGAAGTCCTGCAATGGATGTTGCTTCATCGCAGGCCGTTAATACTTCATGCGATTGTTAAAACTTCGCGCCTATTTAAAAGCGGCTCACTTTGGGCCAACGCTCCTTATTACCTTTATTTCCTTTTTTCTTGGCACAATTCTTTGGTGGGAAGGCCCAGCATATGTCATCGCTTTCACAGTATTTCTTGGTCAGTTAATCATCGGGTGGAGTAATGATCTCTATGACTATGCCGATGACCTTAAGCACAACAGAACCAATAAACCTTTAGTAGCAGGTGCAATCACACCAGAGGCGTTACGCAAAACAACCTTCACTTTCATTCCTATCGCAGTGATTGCAAATCTACTTGGTCCACTAGGACTTAAAGGTGGAAGTGTTTATTTACTAGGAGTGGGTTGTGGAATTGCCTATAACTTCTACTTCAAGTTTTCCTGGCTCTCACCACTGCCTTATGCGATAGCCTGTGCTGCTTTGCCAGGTTCAATTTTCTACGCAGTTAATCGCACACCACCATTGTGGGTTTTGGCAGCTGGCTCGCTCTTGGGTGTCGCTTTTCATTTTCTTAATGTCATTAAAGATTTAGATCAAGATAGAAGTAGTGAAATTGGGGGCTTACCGCAACGCTTAGGAAAGAGAATTTCACTTGCTATAGCAATCATTCTCGCCGTTACTGTTGGTTTTATCTTCACGCAGAACCCAGTGAGCAAAGATTTCACTTCAAAAGAGCCCCAAGTGATTACAAGCTCCTCTGTATTTAGCGTTGGGGGAGATCGTCCTACATTTGTCACTTTGCCCGCCGGGTATTCACAAAGCGTTCTTGCGCCATTGATCATTGATTTACATGGATATTCGGGTACGAGCCTGGACCAACAACGTTTTGCGAAGATGGATGTAGCGGCAAATAAGCGAGGCGTAATCTATGCCGCCCTCGATGGTCTTATAGATAGCCAGGGCAATCAATTTTGGAATGCTTCAGATGCTTGTTGTAACTTCAATGCTAATCCAGTCGATGATGCCGCATACATTCAAGGCCTGATAGATGAAATATCTAAGAAGGTTTCAGTTGACCCTAAACGCATCTATGTTTTTGGCCATTCCAACGGGCATTTTATGAGTTACAAATTTGCGTGCACCCACCCAGAAACAGTTGCAGCTATTGCAGGATTGGCTGGGGCTATGGATAGTGGGCCAAGTGACTGCGCGGCTAAATCACCAGTGAATGTCTTACACATTCATGGCACCAATGATGATGTCATTAATTACGATGGTGGTCAGATTTTTTCAAATATATTTACTTCAGCACAAGAAAGTGCGAAACGCTGGGCAAGTATTGATCAGTGTTCACTAAATCCAACTGTTGGTAATGCTTTCGATTTAATTGCAAGCCTTGATGGAAAAGAATCTATTCCAACTATTTATAGTTGTCCCAGCGCATCGGTTGAACTATGGACCATAGAAGGCGGTTCTCACGGACCAGCACTTGATTCATCTTTTGCCTTACAGGTTATGGATTGGTTGTTAGCGCACCCTAAGGGTTAACAGTTATCTCTAACTGATAGATCTTTGTTGGATCATCTGAATTAACTAGCTTGACGGTAGTTGCACCGGATGTCAGGGCCTTGAGTGATGGATTAGTGATGAAACCACCTTGATCACCGCCTGGAACGAAGGTAACAACTCCGGTAATCATTACTTCAGCGCTCCACTTAGCAGGATCTGTAACAGTTAAAACAATTGAACTTCCCGCTCTGACGGAAACATCTGTGGCAGTTGTGGGATCAATGATTATGGGAGGAAGTGCTTGAGCCAGAGTATTACCGCTGGCCTTGACGGTCTTTAAACTTTTAGCAACTGATATGAGCTGGGCATAAGTAATGCCGCCAATACCTTGAACTTGTATCTTTGTTGCTCGATATCCCTTAAGCGCTTTAGTTGTATAGATTAAATAGCCACCCACACGTGCAATGTCTTCAGTACCGCATCGCTTATATGCAGATGTAGAGATCCGTGTGGGATCGCAGTAGGCATAAACCTTGGCCTTTTTGCCATTAACTAAAGCAACCCGAAGGTATTTAGATAAACCAGGATTTGAGCATTTAACGCCACCCATTGTCTGCATAATCTGCAGATAGCGCTTAGTTCCACCGTATTGAACAAAGATCCAATCTTCTTGCCCTGGTTGGCAGGTAAGGAGTGAAAACTTTGTTGTCTTAAGGCCCAAGGTATTACTTGGTTTATAAACAGAGTAGGTAAGCCCAGTTTGAGAATCTGCGAACTTATCAGTTGCGCCCATGGCAGGGCCCATGACAAGCAGGGCAAGAACGATGGCTAATACCTTCTTCACGGGAGATAACTTAGCGGCCATCTCTGTCAGATTCATCAGCCAGCACAGGGGATATTCACAGGTGGAGCTCTATTGCCTCAAGGGGTGGGTAGTGCCACTATCGCTATTACGAGTAGAAGGCAGGTGAGCCATGAAGATCAGTAGCATCATTTCAGGCAAGCGCGTTGAGACTATTTCAGCAAACGCCAGTATTCATGATTTGGTCTCCTCTTTAAATACCCACCATGTGGGAGCACTTGTTGTCTCTAGTGATGGCAAAAAGATTGATGGAATTGTCTCTGAGCGAGATGTTGTGCGGGCAATGCCAGGCAATCTAGATCAATTAGTGAGTATGCATGTACGCGACATCATGACTGCCGATGTTCATACCTGCACAGCTGATTCAACCGTGGCAGAGTTAATGATCATGATGACAGAGCTGCGCATCCGCCACGTGCCAGTGGTAGATGCCCAAGGTGCATTGATTTCCATTGTCTCCATCGGAGATGTTGTGAAGAACTATGTCAGTGAAATTGATGGTGAAAGAACTGCTTTGCGTGATTATTTAGCAAGCGGTAGTTAATACAATTCACCCATGGAACTGCGCTTTACCAACGAGCTCATTGAGTGGCGCGGGCCTGCACCTTTTTACTTCATCCAAACCCCACCAGATATCACCGCTGAGATAAAAGTAATCGCTGCGGCTAAAACTTATGGCTGGGGAGTCCTACATACCAATGTCACTATTAATAAAACCCAATGGAAAACTGCACTCATATCCAAAGATGGCTCCTATTTAGTTCCTATAAAGAACGCTATTCGATTACCTGAAAAGTTAGAGCTAGGGCAGAGAGTTGATGTGAGGCTCTCTTTTGATCTGTAATAACTACTCTGCGTAACACGAAACTCTGCTTTAATTCCTTTGTCTTGCTTTGCAAGAAA
>CALBFE010000097.1 GCA_937888825.1 uncultured Actinomycetes bacterium
CCTTGATCTTGCCGCTAATCCAATTTCAGATTTAGGTAACGTGCAATCCCCAGATGGCGCTGAGGGAATAGCCCGTGTGCACGGCGCAGTTAAAGGCTTGTTGACTAAGCACAAACTCCTCATTGCCCTTGGCGGAGATAACTCCATTACTTACAGCGTTGCATCAGGCTTATGGCCTGATTTATCTAACGTTGGTCTTATTACCTTTGATGCTCATCATGATCTTAGAGATGGCCATAGCAATGGTTCTCCTGTGTGGGAGTTAATTCAGGCGGGGTTACCGGGTAAGAATATTGTGCAGATTGGTATTGCAGATTTTGCTAATAGCGCCCAATACAGCACACGCGCTAAAGAAAATGGAATCACAGTCATTCCACGCTGCGATCTTCGCACGCGCTCAATCTCAGATGTTGTTAAACAAGCCCTCGATATTGCAGGTGCTGGTGGACGTGAAATCTATGTTGATTTAGATGTTGATGTCTGTGATCGAAGCGTTGTTCCAGCTTGTCCTGCAGCAATGCCAGGTGGAATATCTGCCGATGAACTACGCCAAGGCGCATTTTTCTTAGCTGCAGATAAGCGTGTGCGCGCCATTGATATCACTGAAATTGACGCGTCCATTGATACTGATGATCAGCGCACTGTGCGCTTAGCGGCGCTCCTTGTTCTTGAAGCAGCTGCAGGCTTAGCTTCTAGATAAGTTGCTTAACAACTTCTTTAGCTGCAGAAACTACTGCTCCTGAATTAATGAGCGCAGTTGCAGCTTCTAATTCCGGTGATAGGAAGCGATCAGGTCCGACTCCCCCTACTACTGTGCGAAGCTCTTTAACCACGCGCGCAGTTGCAGGAGCTGGAGTTAAACCAGTGCGAAATTCAATAGCTCTAGCTGCAGTTACTAACTCAATTGCCAAGATGCGAGCTAAGTTATCAACTACTTTGCGTAGCTTTCGCGCAGCTGACCAACCCATAGAAACATGATCTTCTTGCATGGCAGAGGAAGGGATTGAATCGACACTTGCTGGAGTGGAAAGACGTTTGTTTTCACTCACTAACCCGGCTTGAGTGTATTGAGCAATCATGAGGCCAGAATCAACGCCTGGATCATGGGCTAAGAACGGCGGCAGACCAGCAGAGCGGTATTGATCAAGGGCACGATCTGTGCGGCGCTCTGCAATGGAACCTAAATCAGTTGCTGCAATTGCCAGGAAATCTAAAACATAACCAACAGGTGCTCCATGAAAGTTTCCATTTGATTCCACGCGGCCATCAGGCAAAACAACTGGATTATCAATTGAACTAGCTAGTTCACGAGCTGCAATTGTTGAGGCATAAGCAATCGTGTCACGCACTGCACCTGCAACCTGAGGAGCACAGCGCAATGAGTAAGCATCTTGCACCCGTGAATCATTTTCACGGTGGGATGCAACAATTCCTGAGCCCTTAAGCAGGGCATAGATATTTGCTGCACTTATTGCTTGTCCGATTTGTGGGCGAAGCGGCGCATGTAGATCTGGTGCAAACACACGATCTGTTCCTAGCAATCCCTCAATGCTCATAGCTGTTGTTATATCTGCAACTATGCACAGTTGTTCAAGATCAGCACAGGCCAAAATCAACATGCCCAGCATTCCATCGGTGCCATTGATGAGTGCAAGGCCTTCTTTTGCTTCAAGCTCAATTGGTTTAATGCCAGCGGCATTAAGCGCCTGCATTGTTTCCATCTCGACACCGTTGGCATCGTGCACGCGGCCCTCACCCATCAAGGCAAGCGCGCAGTGTGAAAGCGGTGCTAAATCTCCACTACAACCTAATGAACCAAACTCTGGAACTACTGGAGTAATTCCCTTATTTAAGAAATTAACGTATGACTGCGCAAGTGCCACGCGCACACCTGTGCGACCAGATGCCATCGTGCGTAGGCGCAAAAACATCAGTGCGCGCACTACTTCGCGCTCAATTGCAGGGCCAACTCCAGCTGCATGTGAGCGGATGAGTGATTTCTGTAGTTGAGAGCGATCCTTAACATCAATATGGCGATTAGCAAGGGCTCCAAAGCCAGTTGAAACACCATAAACAGGATCTCCACCTGCGGCATAGCCTTCAATGTATTTTCTAGATGCATTCATTGCATCAATTGCTGCACTTGAGAGTTCAACCTGTGCACCGTGGCGGGCCACATCAATGACATCGGTGAACGTTGTGCCAGATGTTGAGAGCGTTACGGTCTTATTTGATTTGGAGGCCATCTCGCCACACCTGTTCTATTAATTGAACACCTGGACGATA
Organism: uncultured Actinomycetes bacterium; assembly: GCA_937888825.1. Taxonomy (GTDB): domain Bacteria; phylum Actinomycetota; class Actinomycetes; order Nanopelagicales; family Nanopelagicaceae; genus Planktophila. Next base: position 2,287 of record CALBFE010000097.1, read on the forward strand.
TGCCAAGTGAATATATGAATCTGCATTCAGGATTGAAAAGTTAGCTCGTGCACCTTCAAATAAATGCCCGATGTCATCACGGCGAAGTGCTTTTGCTCCGCCCATCGTTGCTGACCAGAGTGCTTGTTCTGGAGAGAAATGCATTTCACGAACAGCAACTGCGATGATGAAAGGCATACTGGTTGTGTATGAAGATCCTGGGTTGCAATCAGATGCCAATGCCACGGTGATGCTTGCCTCAAGGAGTGGGCGAACATCAGGATAGGCAGAGCGTGTTGAGAACTCAGCACCTGGCAATAACGTTGCAACTGTTTTTGATGCAGAAAGTGCTTCTATATCTTTCTCACTCACATGTGAAACATGATCCACAGATGCGGCATCAAGTTCAACGCCTAAACGAACCCCTTGACCTTCTTGGAGTTGGTTGGCATGAATACGTGGCAACAAGCCTTTAGCCATTCCTGCTTTTAAGATTGTGCGGGCATCATCTACAGAAAAAGCGCCTTTGTCACAGAAAACATCTATCCACTTTGAAAAAGGAAGAACGGCGTCCAGCATTGGGCCTGTAACTAGATCAACATAATCTTTTGGGTTTTTCTTGTATTCAACTGGCACAACATGGGCACCTAGAAATGTTGTTTCATCGCTAAGACCCTGTGCAATTTCAAGTGATCTACGCTCATCTTTTACGGTTAATCCATAGCCAGACTTGATTTCAATAGTTGTTGTGCCACTGATATATGCCTCATTTAATAGGCTTCTTGCGTTGGAGCGCAGTAATTCATCACTGGCAGCTCTAGTTTTCTCAACAGTGTGGGCAATTCCGCCAGCGGTGTAAGACTCCCCCAACATGCGCGCACGAAACTCTTTGCTGCGATCTCCGGCAAAGATCATATGTGTGTGGCTATCTACAAAACCTGGGATAACTGCGCGGCCCTTGGCATCTAAACGACGCTTAATGTGATGTGTTGGTGCATCCGCATCTGGGCCTGCCCAAGCAACAACACCATCTTCAATGAGTAATGCTGCCTTTTCAATTACTCCCAGCTTTGTTCCATCGTGGGCTGGATCATTGGTAACTAACTGCCCAATGTTATGAACAAGCGTGCTGGTCATTCAGTATCCAACATTGGAACGTGCACATGGCGATGCTTGGCAGTATCTACTGCTAAGTCATAACCAGCATCAGCATGTCTAATAACTCCCATGCCCGGATCATTTGTTAATACGCGCTCTAGTTTTTGTGCAGCAAGCTTGGTTCCATCTGCAACTGAAACTTGTCCTGCGTGGATAGAGCGCCCCATGCCAACCCCGCCACCATGGTGAATGGAAACCCACGAAGCACCAGAAGAGATATTGACCATGGCATTGAGCAATGGCCAGTCAGCAATTGCATCAGAACCATCGAGCATTGCTTCAGTTTCACGATAAGGAGATGCAACCGAGCCACAATCCAAGTGATCGCGACCAATAACAATTGGGGCTGACACTTCACCGCGTGCTACTAAATCATTAAATGCAAGACCAGCTTTGTCTCGCTCTCCATAGCCCAACCAACAGATGCGTGCAGGAAGTCCCTGGAAGGCAACTTTCTCCTGCGCCATGGTTATCCAGCGATGCAGACCTTCATTTTCTGGGAACAAATCGAGAACTGCTTTATCTGTGCGATAAATATCTTTAGGATCACCAGATAGCGCCACCCAGCGAAATGGGCCTTTTCCTTCACAAAAGAGCGGGCGAATATAGGCAGGAACAAAGCCTGGGAAGGCAAAAGCGCGTGAGAAGCCGCCTTGGCGGGCTTCATCACGGATTGAATTACCGTAATCAAATACTTCAGCGCCCTTATCCATAAAGCCCACCATCGCTTCAACATGTTTAGCCATGGATGCTTGTGAGCGCTTTGTGAAATCTACTGGATTATCTTTTGCCATCTGCGCTGCTTCATGAACACTCACTCCTACTGGAACATAGGAGAAAGGATCATGGGCTGAGGTTTGATCTGTAACGATATCGATTGGCACATCCATTGAAAGCAGCAGCGGGAAGAGCTCTGCAGCATTTCCTTCGAGTCCAACAGAGAGTGGAACTTTGGCAGCTTTTGCTTTGAGCACACGCTCAACGGCATCATCAACATTATCTGCAATCTCATCTAGGTATCTGGTTTCAATGCGCTTTTCTAATCTGGTCTTATCAATATCGATAACCAAACACACTCCACCATTCATGGTTACTGCAAGTGGTTGTGCCCCGCCCATGCCGCCGCATCCACCTGTGAGTGTGAGAGTTCCTTGAAGAGTTCCGTTAAAGCGCTTTTGTGCAACTGCAGCAAAAGTTTCATAGGTACCTTGCAAGATTCCTTGTGTGCCGATGTAAATCCAAGAACCAGCAGTCATCTGCCCATACATCGTTAAACCTAGTTGTTCTAAACGACGAAACTCTGGCCAATTAGCCCAATCCCCCACAAGGTTAGAGTTTGCGATTAATACACGTGGTGCCCATTCATGAGTTTGAAAAACTCCCACAGGCTTTCCTGATTGAACTAGAAGAGTTTCATCATCTTTTAGGTTTGTAAGGCTCTTAACAATTGCATCAAAGGAAGGCCAGTTACGCGCAGCTTTGCCTGTGCCACCATAGACAACAAGGTTTTCTGGGTGCTCTGCAACGGCTGGATCTAAGTT
>CALBFE010000098.1 GCA_937888825.1 uncultured Actinomycetes bacterium
CCATACCTGCCACCCATAGAAGTGCCACGATGATGGAGAGAGTTAATACACGTGCGTTTATCTCTGGCAACATCAGATTTGTCCAGGCTAAAAATCCAACTGCAGCAACTGCTGCAACTAGACCTGAAATCTTCGCTATCCCTTGGGCACGAACCCGGATTTCCCCCGCTGTTTTCAGAGAGAGAAAGACTGCCCCATGGGTGAGGAAGACCGTGAGAGTCACAATGCCGCCCAGAAGTGCATATGGGTTAAGCAAATTGAAGAATCCACCTGTGTACTCGAGTGAACCACTGGCAGCTTTTTCAATTGGAACTCCACGAACGATATTTGCAAAGGCAACGCCCCATAGAAGTGCTGGAATTGCGCTACCAATGAAAATAGCTACATCCCAGCGCTGACGCCATTGAGCCTTGCCATACTTACTGCGATATTCAAAAGCCACACCGCGAATAATGAGTGAGACCAAAATCAGAAATAGCGGTAGGTAAAAACCGCTAAACAATGTTGCATACCACTCAGGGAATGCCGCGAAAGTTGCTCCACCTGCGACGAGTAACCAAACTTCATTACCGTCCCAAACTGGTCCAAGAGTCGTTAGAACTGCTCGGCGATCAGCTTCATTTTTTGAAACAGCTCGAACAAGCATTCCAACACCAAAGTCAAAGCCTTCAAGAATGAAGTATCCGACCCATAAAACTGCGATTAACAAAAACCATACCGTTTGAAATGTCATCTCCATACCCTTTCTTAATAGGCCATCACTAGTTGTTTGTCTTCACTTCCACCAAGTTGTGGGTCTGCATAGTCAAGCTCTTCTGTAGGACCCATTTTGATTACTCGCAAAGTAAGTCCTACCTCGATAAATGCAAGGACTCCATACAAGAGTGTGAAGACGATCATTGTGAATAAAACAGCTCCAGCTGAAACAACTGCACTAACGCCATCTTCAGTTTTGATGAGTCCAAATACTGCCCATGGTTGTCGTGCTGTTTCAGTAAAAATCCAACCAAATGAATTTGCAGCTAGTGGGATAAATGGAAGTGAAACCATGGCTGGATAGAACCACTTACCTTTAGGAGTCCGACCTTTTCGCATCTGCCATAGGCCAAGAAGTGCAAAGAATGTTCCGATAAATCCAAATCCCATCATTAATCTAAAGGACCAGTAGGCAAGCGGAATATTCGGTGTGTAGTTACCAGCACCATATTGCTTGTCATAGGCGGCTTCTAAGTCATTAACGCCCTCTACGACTCCACTGAAATTACCTGTAGACATGAAGGATAGAACTGAAGGTAGGCCAATCTGGAATACAGATTTTGAGCCATCCAGAGTTCCTAGAGTAAATAATGAGAATGGGGCATTTGCAGTTGAGTCATAAAGAGCCTCAGCTGCAGCCATTTTCATAGGCTGTTGATCTGTCATTACTCGAGCTGTTAAGTCTCCTGAAATACCAACAAGAATAAAACTAATCACCATGGTGATTGCACCAAGTTTGAAGGTGCCTCGAGACATTTGAAGATCTTTGCCTTTGATAATTAAGAATGCAGATATCCCGGCAACAAATGCACCTGCAGTAAAGGTTGCAGAGGGAATTGTATGGAAGAAGGTTGCCAACGCAGTTTTTTGTGTAAGAACTTCAATAATGTCTGTTAATTCTGCGCGGTTCTTAGCTGCATTATAAGTGTATGCAACTGGATGTTGCATCCAAGAGTTTGCTGCCAAAATGAAATATGCAGAAAGTAAGGTGCCTATTGCTGCAAGCCAGATTGTTGCAAGGTGCAATTTCTTAGACAGGCGATCCCATCCAAAAATCCAAAGACCTAGGAATGTTGATTCCATAAAGAATGCTAAGAGTCCTTCCATGGCAAGTGGTGCACCAAAGATGTCACCCACAAAGCGACTATAAGAAGACCAGTTCATTCCAAATTGGAATTCTTGAACTATTCCTGTCACGACCCCAATTGCAAAGTTAATGAGAAATAACTTGCCAAAAAATTTAGTGGCGCGCAGATATTGCAGCTTGCCAGTGCGATACCAAGCTGTCTGTAGGCCTGCGACCATGAAGCCCATACCTATAGTGATTGGCACGAATAAGAAGTGATAAACCGTTGTAATGGCGAATTGCCATCTAGCTAGATCTAAGGAGTTCATGAAACCCTTTTCCCCGATTCTGAACCGCTTTTGCC